>JAJOJL010000065.1 GCA_021208645.1 Bacillus sp. (in: firmicutes)
TTTAAATGAAACGTTCATTTGCGTTAAAATAGCAGGGCGAAATCCTCTGTATTTTTAACGAAAGAGGGCCCAATTCATTTAAATAGAGAGAAAAACTCGCCCCTATTTAAATGAATACTGTTTTCACAAATGGTCTAATTGACTATCCGCAAAATCAATACACCTCTAAAAATTTTTTCGCCTATCTCAAACCCGCATCGTTATCGCATTTTGTCTAAATTTGTTAAAGAAAAGGGAAAAAGTCCATTGTCCCAATCGCTGAACATGACTATAATAAAAAGAGTACAATAAACCGTTCGCCCAAAGACGAACGGTTCATTCATTTATATGGGATACCTACCAGCTCCGACTGGTGTGGTGAAAATTTTAGCGGATAGAAATTAACTAGAAGCTACATAATTAAATTAATCAAAATAGAGAATAAAACAATAGGGAGAGTAGTCATTATGCATTTAACTAGGAGAGAAGGCTGGCTAGAAGTAGTGTGTGGAAGTATGTTTTCAGGTAAATCGGAGGAACTTATTCGTAGAGTACGCCGAGCATACTACGGGCGTCAAAAGGTGCAAGTCTTTAAACCAGAAATGGATAACCGTTACAGTGAGAAGGAAGTTGTTTCTCATAATGGTACTAAAGTTTATGCCTTGCCAATTAAAGAATCTACCATGATATTGGAGCTGTTAGAAAAAGATACACAAGTAGTGGCTATTGATGAAGTCCAGTTTTTTGACATAAAAATAGTTGATGTGGTGCAAGAATTAGCCGATGAAGGAATTCGAGTGATTGTGGCAGGTCTTGATCAAGATTTCAGGGGAGAACCATTTGGTACAGTCCCTACTTTAATGGCGATTGCCGAAACTGTGACGAAGCTTCAAGCAATCTGTTTATCGTGTGGGTCACCTGCAAGTCGAACACAACGCCTGATTAATGGAAAGCCTGCATCGTACGATGACCCTATCATTCTCGTGGGGGCTTCTGAAGCCTATGAACCACGTTGCCGTCATTGTCATGAGGTGCCAGGTAAACCTACTGCATTGAAACAAGCGGAAACAATGAGCACATTGTAGATTGCAAAGAAGCAATAAAGACAGAAAAAAAACGAATCCTTAGGGGATCCCTAAGGGTTCGTTTCAATTTTAGCGTTTAATTTCTATTACAATAAAGCCATACTTGGCTACATCGTAAGACCTGGATAAGTTTACCTCTTCACCGTTCCACAAATTCACTGCTTCTACTCCATTGTATTGCTCCGGTAGGGAAATACTCTTTTCTATATCGTTATTATTAATCAGGACTAAAACTTCTTTAGAATCACCGTAAATTCTGTATACAATGACATCTTCTTCGTCGTTTGCTTCTAAAAACAAAAGCCTATCATTTGTACGAAAAATCTTATGCTCATTGCGAAGGCGGATTATTTTTTTTACAAAAGAGAGCATATCCTTGTCTTGCTCTTCTTCATCCCATATCATACATTTTCTGCAGCCAGGGTCTTGGCCGCCAGTCATGGCAATTTCATCCCCATAATAAATGCAAGGTGTACCAGGCATCGTAAACTGTACAACCATTTGCAGCTTAACTTTATCCTTATTGTCATTTGACAAAGTTAAAATCCTCGGCGTATCATGGCTTCCCAACAAGTTAAATTGAACGTTGTTAACTGTTTCAGGGTACAAATTCCTTACAGATGTAAGAGAGTTAGCGAAGGCAGACGCAGTAATATTCTCCTTTGCGAAATATTCTGTAACAGCTGTCGTTAATGGATAGTTCATGACCGCATCAAACTGATCCCCTTGTAACCAAGGCATGGAATCGTGCCAGATTTCTCCTAAAATATAGGCATCAGGTTTCACCGCTTTTACAGCATTTCTAAATTCTCTCCAAAAACTGTGGTCAACTTCATTGGCAACATCCAACCGCCACCCATCAATATCGAATTCCTCTATCCAGTACTGGGCAACGTCTAGTAAATACTTTTTCACTTCTTCATTTTCCGTATTTAATTTGGGCATTGCTGGAACATAAGCAAACGTATCGTAATTAGCTGGATATTCTGTTTTTACAGGGAAATCATGCAAATGGAACCAGTCTTTGTATGGGGACTTTTCGCCCTTTTTCACCACATCTTGAAACTGTGGGAAATAAAATCCACTATGGTTAAATACAGCGTCCAACATGACACGGATACCTCTATCATGGCATTTTTCCACTAGTTCACGAAATTTCTCTTTGTCTCCAAACTGAGGGTCGATTTCCATATAGTCAATTGTATCGTATTTATGATTGGAGTGTGCTTTAAAGATAGGTGTGAAATAGATGCCACTTATGCCAAGGTCCTCTAGATAATCCAAATGATCTATAACCCCTTGGAAATCGCCACCAAAAAAGTTTTTTGGTGTAGGGTCAGTACTCCCCCCAAGGAAGAGCTCCATCCGGGTCGTTTCCTGGATCCCCATTTCCAAAACGTTCAGGGAAGATTTGATACCAGACCGTATCATTTACCCAAGCAGGTGGTGAGAAAACGTCGATCTTGTTTAAAAATGGAAAGCAAAAGTAAAATCCAGCGTCTTTAGGTTCATCCGTTGAAAACCCTTTTTCTGAATAAAATAACACGTTATTTTCATCTTCTAGCATAAATCCGTAACGGAGACGACGGTGATCAGGAGTGACTGCTGCTAGCCAGTAATCGTGTAAGGCGTCGCTTCCGTTAAAATGCATTTCTTTCTTAGTAGAAATCCAACATTTTTTCTCCATATCAAAATCATATGGATCGCCGAAAATAAGACTGACTGTTTTCACATCGTCTTTTTTTTGTTTTCAAACGAATATGTAACGTCCTCTCATCAATAGCATAGGCAAATTCATTTTTCGACCGATGATAAATTGCTTCTTTTAACAAAATAATCACACTCCTTTGGAATATAGCATTACCAAACTAGGAAAGGTACAACCAAGTCGGTTGTACCTTTTTTAGGTAAGCATTGCCGTAATAAAGATATATTTTCTTACAATTTACTAATAGTCTAGCAATATGTCAAGCGCTTGCACATGAAAACTCCAGTAATTTATTGATAAAAAAAATAGAAGATTCGTATAATGAGGCTCGAGAAGCAATTATATTAATAGGTTATGCACAAAGACTAGAGCAACCGTTTGCTCAAAAACATAGATGGAGGTGAAGGTGGGCTAGTAGTTGATGCATATAGATGAAATTTTAAGAAAACCTACTTCTAACAAGTAGGAAAAAGGAGATAAAACAATGAAAATAATAAATCTTACTGTTATTACACTCTTAGTTTTTATCCTAGCAGCTTGTGGAGACCGGGAAAACCAGCCTATTTCCTTTAGTGAGGAAGATTTACTTACTATAGAGCCCCATGGTGTTTATTATGAAATTTTTGTTAGGGCTTTTTATGACTCAACAGGCGATGGTATAGGGGATTTCCAAGGAGCTACGGCTAAGTTGGATTACTTACAGGAGTTGGGAGTAGAAGGTATATGGCTAATGCCTATTAATCCATCACCAAGTTATCACGGCTATGATGTTATTGATTACAAAGCAGTAAATCCCGAGCATGGGACATTGGAAGATTTTAAGGAATTTGTGGAGGAAGCACATAAACGGGGAATAAAAGTTATTAAAGATTTTGTAGTGAATCACTCAAGTACAGAGCACCCGTGGTTCCAAGCAGCGCTAGATAATGATCCTGTTTACCGAGATTATTATGTTTGGGCTGATGAAGATACTAATACTCGGCAACGTGGTGAGTGGGGGCAATTAGTGTGGCATGGTTCTGGAGACGATATTTATGAAGGTGTTTTCTGGGGTGGAATGCCAGATTTGAATATGGATAACCCGCAAGTTAGAGAAGAAATTCATGACATTGGAAGGTTTTGGTTGGAAGAAGTAGGTGTTGACGGCTTTCGGTTAGATGCAGCAAAACATATTTACAGCTCTTATCACGGTAGTGATTATCAAGAAAAGAACCATCAATTCTGGAGAGAGTTCAGAAGTGAGATGGAAGCCGCCAATCCAGATGTGATGTTAGTAGGCGAGGTGTGGGATACGGCAGCGGTTGTGGCACCTTATTTAGACGGGGGCTTACATTCGGCTTTTAACTTCGACCTAGCGGAAGATATTATGTCCTCCGTTATTTCCAATCGTGATACAAGCCTCGTAGCTAATCTTGAACGCATAAGAAATTACTATAACGAATTTGCTGGAGACTTTATAGATTCCACGTTTATTACAAACCATGACATGAACAGGGTAATGAGTGAAGTCCGTGGGGATATGAACCGTACCAAAATGGCTGCTTCGTTACTATTAACTTTACCTGGTAATCCATATATTTATTATGGTGAAGAAATAGGTATGAAAGGTGCTAAGCCTGATGAAGATATTCGTTTGCCAATGCGGTGGTATGAAGAGCATGAAAATACAGGACAGACGACTTGGCGAACAGACCGGTATCATGAAGATGGAGATGGGGTCAACGTTGAAGCGCAAATAGAGGATGAAACCTCATTGCTAAACCACTACCGAGAATTAATTTATGCTAGAAGGGCAAGTGAAGTATTAATTGAAGGTGAAATCATTAGTGTGCCTATGAGAGAACGAGGGATACTTTTGTTTGAACGAAAAACAGATACAAATAGTAAGTTGGTTGTTCACAACTTGTCCAACGAAGTAAAAGAAATTACTTTAGAAGGAGATCTTCAACCATATAATGAGTATTATTTTTACATTGGAGAAATAGAGGAGATTCAATTAAAAAATAATATTCTCACTATACCACCATACACAACTATTGTATTAAAATGATCGGAAACATATAATGCAGCAGGTTGATACCTGGGAAAAGGGTACTTGCTGCATTATAAGGCCTACAATCATTACTTTTATCTTTGTTACTAAAAGCTTAGAAAAAGTTTGTGCAAAGGTGTGCATAATTATATTCATAAAATAACTCGAAGATTTTTTTAAAAAAACTATTGTCAATAGACGTATATGGAGTTTATAATGAAAACATGAAATGCAATCGGTTTCATGCAAATAGTGACTTACCGATTTTTTTAAGCCTATTGCGCAAACGTTTGCTTCATATTTGACGTCCTTCCCAGCTGTACATATAATCATGCCATTTTATATTGTATATAAGCTGGGAAGAAAGCAAATAATTTAGATGATTATTACGAGAAAAGGGAGGAACAAAACAATGTTCAAAAAGTCATTACTTTTATTAGTTGCATTACTTCTATCATTAGTTACTGTTTTAGCTGCTTGTGGTCCAGACCGTGAAGAAGAGCCTGCTCCAGCTGATCCAGGAACAACAGAAGAAGGTGCTGGAACAGACGAAGCAACGGAAGAAGCACCAAAGCCTGATCAACTAACTATTTGGGCAAATGATGAAGAAGATGAATTAGATCTATATGAAGAATTAGCTGCTAAATACGAAGCGGAAACTGGTATTGCAGTAGAAGTCGTTCCTTTTTCTATGTTAGAGCAAATTGATGCTTTATCCTTAGATGCTCCAGCTGGTAGAGGTCCTGACTTATTTTTCCAACCTCATGACAGAGTGGGTGAAATCCATCTGCAAGGTTTAGCTGCACCAATTGAGTTAACAGAAGAGCAACTAGCTGGTTATCCAGAAGGTGCTGTAGATGCATTCTTCTTTGATGGATATCAATTAGGTATTCCAGCAGTAACGGAAACATATGCTCTTTTCTACAATAAAGAACTAGTACCTGAAGCTCCAGCAACAATGGAAGAGCTGATGGAAATTGCCGCAGATTTAACGAATCCTGCAAACGATGAGTATGGTTTCTTAATGGAAGCAACAAACTTCTACTTCGTTTATCCATTCTTAACTGCTCCTGGTGGTTATGTGTTTGGGATGACTGAAGATGGTTTAGATGCAGATGATATTGGTCTTGCAACTGATGGCGCTGTTGAAGGTGCAGAAATGATTCAATCTTGGTTTGCGGACGGATATATTCCTGAGGGGATCAACGGTGACATTATGGGCGGACTATTCCGTGATGGAAAAGTTGGTACTGTTGTAACAGGTCCTTGGAGCATTAATGATTATCAAAGTGCTATTGGTGATAACCTTGGAATTGCACCACTTCCAACACTAGGTGGACAGCACTTAAATTCTTTCTCTGGAGTTAAAGGTTGGTTAGTATCAGAGTACAGCGAACACAAAGACTGGGCATTAGATTTAGCATTATTCTTCACAAATGCTGAGAATGCTGAAAGATTGTTTGAAGTAACTGGTGAACTTCCAGCACGAGTTGGCGTTGAAATCGACGATGAGTTACGCGCAGCGATTTTAGAACAAGCACAATATGCGGAAGCTATGCCTAACATCCCTGAAATGAGCCAAGTATGGGAGCCAATGGGAGATGCTTTAGAGTTTATCTCTCAAGGTGATGATGTGCGTGAGGTATTAGAAGAAGCAGTTGAAGAAATCAGAGAACAAATAGAATTGACAAGACAAGGTCAATAATATATTACACGATTACTTAGGATGGGTGGGCGTAATACTGCCCTCCATCCTATTCATTTCAAGCAGGAGGTAACCAACATGGCGAACAAGGACGACGTAAAAAATGTCCACCGATCACCAGGCAATCATAATCCTAAATTGGCTGCGATTCTTTCAATTATTCCGGGAATTGGTCAAGCATACAATAAAAGATATATTAAAGGATCGATCTTTTTCATTCTCTTTGCTGCTTTTATTACCGTGTTTTATGATTTTTTAAACATTGGTTATTGGGGACTTTTTACATTTAGGAACAATACCACGAATTGATGACTCCCGTGTACTTTTGGCACAAGGTATTTTAGCCTTATCTTAACTGCTTTTGCCGTAACATTTTATGTGGCTAATCTAATTGATGCATATAAGGACGCAAAGAGAATACAAAAAGGGTGGAAAGTAACGAATATTCGTGAAGGATTTCGTAACGCTTGGGATAAGGGGTTTCCTTATTTATTAGTTGGCCCTGGTTTATTTTTGCTTATTTTCGTTGTAGTTTTTCCACTTTTATTTATGGGGTTTATGGCATTTACGAACTATAACCTGCATAATGCTCCACCAAGAAATTTGTTGAGTTACGTTGGCTTTGATAATTTTATTGCTTTAGTAACAGTTCCGATTTGGCGTGATACATTTTTTACTGTTTTATCATGGACGTTAATATGGACTTTTGTGGCTACAACGCTACAAATTGCTTTAGCATTATTCTTAGCCTTACTCGTTAATGACCCGAGGGTGAAATTTAAGAAATTAATCCGAACTATTTTTATCCTGCCATGGGCAGTACCTGCATTTGTTACGATTCTAATTTTCTCTGCACTTTTTCATGACCAATTTGGTGCCATTAACCGCGATATATTAATTCCTTTATTCGGCTCGGGGGTAAGGTGGTTAACTGATCCATTCTGGACGAAAATCGCGTTGATTGGGATTCAGGTATGGCTTGGTTTCCCATTTGTTTTTGCACTATTTACAGGTGTGTTGCAAAGTATTTCTGGTGACTGGTATGAAGCGGCAGACATTGACGGAGCATCCCGTTGGCAAAAGTTCA
The DNA here is from genome assembly GCA_021208645.1 of Bacillus sp. (in: firmicutes). Lineage (GTDB taxonomy): Bacteria > Bacillota > Bacilli > Bacillales > Salisediminibacteriaceae > Evansella. Next base: position 7,597 of record JAJOJL010000065.1, read on the forward strand.
CAAACATTACGTTTCCCCATGTCATGTTTGCTACGGCACCACTCTTGATTATGCAGTATTCCTTTAACTTTAATAATTTCAATATTATCTATTTATTTAACCAAGGTGGACCAGCGGTTCGTGGACAAAATGCTGGTGGTACGGACATATTAATATCCTGGGTATATGGACTAACCTTTGAAACCCATAATTTTAATATGGCTGCTGCCATATCCATTTTAATCGGACTAATGGTTGCTGGGTTTGCCTTTTTCCAATTCCGACGAACGCGCTCGTTTAAAGAGGAGGGACAAATATAATGAGCAGAAAAATGAAAAATGCGTTAGAACTAACTGTTATCTATGGTATTATTGCCGTTATGTCTGTCATCATTTTCTACCCTCTACTCTGGGCTTTGGGTCTATCCTTAAACCCTGGAACAAGTCTTTATGGGGCGAGTATGATTCCAGAAAACTGGTCATTAGTACACTATGAATGGCTTTTTACCAATCCACGAAGTAACTACTTATTATGGTATAAAAATACGTTAATTGTTGCTTTTGCTACTTCGTTTTTTGCAGTCTTATTTGTATCATTAGTTGCGTATGCATTCTCGAGGTATCGATTTGTAGGGCGCACTTATGGTCTATATGCATTCTTATTGTTGCAAATGTTTCCGGTGCTTATGGCCATGGTGGCAATCTACATCTTATTAAACACAGTTAATTTACTTGATACTTTAACGGGCTTAATTATTGTTTATGTTGGGGGAGCAATCCCAATGAATGCCTTCCTTGTTAAAGGGTACTTTGATACAATTCCAAGGGAGCTAGACGAATCGGCCAAAATAGACGGTGCGGGTCATTTTAGAATTTTCTTTACGATCATGCTTCCTTTAGCTAAACCGATCTTAGCCGTTGTTGCCTTGTTCAACTTTATGGCACCATTTATGGACTTTATCCTCCCTCGTATCGTTTTGAGGAGTCCGGAAAACTTTACACTGGCGTTAGGGTTATTCAACTTCGTAAACGACCAATTTGCCAATAACTTTACGAGGTTTGCTGCAGGGGCAATTTTAATTGCTGTGCCAATCGCAATTGTTTTCTTGTTGCTGCAACGTTATCTCGTTACTGGTTTAACTGCAGGGGCAACAAAAGGTTAATAATAGTTATGTTGGAGAGCGATGGCAGACGCCCTCGCTCTCTTTCGAGACTTCTGAAAAACTCAAGAGGCACTGAAAAAGTGGAAAAGCACCTCTTTTTCAGTGCCATCACTCTCTTTCTTGTCTTAGTGTACAAGTCGGAGGTTGCTCCAACAGAATTATGTATATACTTTCAAGAAAACTTATAATTAATGATTGAATATAGAGATGCTAAGGGATAAAATGAAGATGACTTTAGAGGAGGTGATTGCCAGATGACTACAATAAAAGATGTGGCTAGATTGGCAAATGTTGCACCTTCAACGGTATCACGTGTAATCTCGAATAGCTCAAGAATAAGCGATAAGACAAAGGAACGAGTAAGAGAAGCAATGGAAGAGTTAGGTTATCACCCTAACTTTAATGCGCGGAGCCTTGCTAATAAAAGCACCAAAACATTAGGTATAATTATGCCTAATTCAGCAAAGGTTGCTTTTCAGAACCCATTTTTTCCAGAAGTTATTCGTGGAATTACTACTAAAGCGTACCAAGAAGGATATGGATTATATTTATCAACGGGTCAGACAGAAGACGAGATTCTTGAAGAAGTAAAGCAAATGGTATACGGCGGCAGAGTAGATGGAATTTTACTTCTCTATTCTAGAATAAACGACAAAGTTATGCCGTTTTTTACTGGAAAGAGAGTTTCCTTTTGTTCTCATTGGCAGACCATATAACATTGATGAGAGCAAAATTACATTCGTTAATAATGATAATTTCAAGGCTGCTAAAACAGTTACTGAGTATCTTATTTTACTTGGCCATAAAAGAATTGGATTCATTGGAGGCAATTTGGATTATGTTGTAACTGTGGATCATATGAGAGGCTACGAACAAGCTTTGAAAAACGCCAACTTGGAATTGAAACAAGAGTATATTGTTCACCACGAAGAAGTGAAAGAAGGTGGACAGGATGCTGTTATTGAACTTATGTCCATTGAACAGCGTCCGTCAGCGCTTGTGGTGGCCGATGATATAATGACTTTTGGCGTCATAAGAATGCTTGAAGATATGGAAGTCCACGTACCTCAAGATATGTCTATTGTAAGTTTTAATAATGTGATGATCTCTGAGTTATCCTCGCCACCAATGACTACAGTAGATATACATATTTATGACTTAGGCTTTCAAGCTACGAACTGTTTAATAAATAAAATAAATGTTCCAGAAATAGGAGAAAAGAAAGTTATTATTTCACACAGGCTAATAAAAAGACAAACGTGTAAAAAACAGGAAGGTACTGAAT
>JAJOJL010000162.1 GCA_021208645.1 Bacillus sp. (in: firmicutes)
AGCGTTCCCACTATCATTAAACCAATAAAAATTGGCAATAGTTCCGCCATGTCTGTCACAGGTTGGAAAAGAAGTATTAATGTATCTTGAGTCATATAGGTAATGAATTGTGTATAGATTAGCGCCAAGATTCCAATAGCAACTAACGTCCCCATCCAGCCAATCACCATACCTTCCATGAGGAAAGGGAATCGGATATAGCCGTTACTTGCTCCTAGATATTTCATGATCGACACTTCATCCTGACGAGCTAATACGGACAGACGAATGATATTGATGATTAGGAATACGGCACCAAATGCGATGGCAACACCAAATACGAGAAACACCGTATTAAGACTGCTTGTTATTTCCATTAACCGTGTTACTAACTCTGACCCATAATCCACTAACTCAACTTCAGGAAACGCCTGAATGGACGCTGCCACAACTGCCACCTGCTCCGGCTCTGTCACTCGAACCCGTAATAAATCAGGCAACGGATTGTTTTCCCCTTCTAATTCACTTAACAAAGATGGGTCGCCCATCGTTGTGGCAAAGTCAGATAACCCTTCTTCTTTGGAAACATAGGTATGACTAACAACTCCTTCCAGGTTATCAAGCCTATCCTCCACCTCTGTTGCATTCGTTCCTTCGTTTAGAAAAACACTGATCTCTACGTTTGAACCAATATTATGTATAAACTGATTAACATTTACTGTTACTAGTAGAAATCCACCTAAAATCACTAATGAAATTGCGATCAGTCCTGATGTAATAATGGCAAGCCATAAATTTCTAAACAGCCCTTGAATACTTTGACGCATGGAATATAAAAAAGAATATCTACTCATGACTATAGCCTCCCTGCTCGTCCCGCTTTAACTTTCCGCCTTCTAGTTCGACGACACGTTTTTGCATAAGATCCACTAGATCCCAAGCATGGGTGGCAATAACAATCGTTGTTCCTTCTTGATTTATTTTTTCAAATAACTGCATAATTTGCAGGGCGTTATCACGATCTAAGTTTCCTGTAGGCTCATCGGCTAAGATTAAAACAGGATCCTTAACGATGGCTCGAGCAATCCCCACTCTCTGCTGCTGTCCACCAGAAAGCTCACTTGGGAAAGCATCTGCTCTTTCAGCAAGTCCCACTTTTTCCAGAGCCTCAGATACTTTTCTCTTAATCTCCTTCGGCGAACGACCTAATACTTCTAAAGCAAAGGCCACGTTCTCATACACAGTTTTTTGTTTTAACAGCTTATAATCCTGGAATACCATTCCAATCCGGCGACGATGTTGTAAGAGCTCTTTTTTTCTGTACGTGGCAATATCTTTGTTTTCGAAAAAAATGTTGCCTTTCGTTGGCAACTGCTCCCGGAACAATAGCTTTATTAAGGTGCTCTTACCAGCACCACTAGCCCCAACTAAAAAAACAAACTCACCTGGTTTTAGGTTTAACGACATTTCATCTAATGACACTTCATTACTGCCATTATAGTGCTTACTTACTTTATTAATTTCAATCAACATTACTGCTCCTCTCCACTAGAACGATAACAGTTTGTTAAAAACTCGGTTATTGAAGTTTCCAACAAGCGTAAAGCAATGGGGTATGCCCGCTCAATTCATAGCCTGATAGGATTAGGTTTCTCCTCCAGTTCAGGGACGTGCAAAGCCATTGCCAAAGTACTTACTAATCTATCTATATACTATATTAAAATTCGACAAAATCCCATTTATTTCTTTAAAATAATTTACTTTCCAGTTTGGTAGGGTTTTTGATTGTTTTTCTGGTGATTTTGTTAATACGAACCAGGTAATGTTAGTTTTACTTTAAAGGTTTTCGGAAAATGTAACTTATACTTATAATTTAAATAGAAAAAGTGTAAACTATACTTAACGATAATTTATTAGGAGGTGTTTATATTGTCATTTATTTCTCAGGAAAAAATTCTAAAAGTGTTAATTGGTTTTAATCCATGGTGGAATTCAGAACAAGTTCCCAAAAACTTAACCAAACCTGTAAAACGACTAGCTTTTTATGAAGTAAGTAAAATATTTTATCACCCACAAATTCGTAGAGAAGTCATTTTATCTGGGCCAAGAAGAGTAGGTAAAACAACAATCATGTATCAAATGATAGAACAAGTTTTAAAATCGTCGTCTCCTAAACAGATTCTATATGTTTCGTTTGATCATCCAATGTTAAAACTATGTAATATTGGGGAGATTATCGACGTTTTTGAAAACAATATCTCAAATAGTACTGACGAACTCTTTTTATTTTTTGATGAAATTCAATATGCATCTGACTGGGATATTTGGCTAAAAACCTTGTATGATCAACACCCGCAATATAAAATTGTTGCAACTGGTTCTGCTAGTCCAATAATCTCCACTAAAATGACTGAAAGTGGGGTTGGGCGGTGGACTCAGATTAAAGTTCCAACCTTGTCATTTTATGAGTATATTGATCTAATTAACATTCCAAAACCTTCACTACCAAAAGGAATTAAACCAACTTCTCTCAATCAACTAGAGAAACAAGAATTAACAAAACTAATGGTTTCACTTAGTCCCCTTCAAAAACATTTTCATCATTATTTATTATTGGTGGATTTCCGGAAGTTGCTCTAACCCATGATATTTCTTTTGCACAAAAAATTATACGTGAAGATGTAGTTGATAAGGTCATTAAGAGAGATATCGTTTCATTATTTAATGTGAGAAATGTCTCTGAGTTTGAAAAAATCTTTTTATATTTATGTATGACAAGTAGTAATATTGTTGTTCAAGATACAATAGCAAAAGAGGTCGGAGTATCAAGGCAAACAATTAGTAACTACCTTGAATTATTAGAGCAAGCAAACTTAATTTATTCAAGTAAACCAATCGAAAATGAAAGGGAAAAAGGTCTTAAAATCAAAACCGAAAATTTATTTAGCTGACCCAGCAATTCGTAATGCTGTTCTAAGCTTGGTGAAGAAGTTTTAACCGATCCACTCGAAATGGGGATCATTATCGAAACTGCTGTCTATAAACATATTCATACATTTTTTTATTCACAACATCTAGATATAGGTTACTTTAGGGATGGAAAATCACAAAAGGAAATTGATATTGTTGTTTCTTATCCTATAGGCCGTATTTTAATTGAAATAAAGTATAAACATAATTCAACTATTTCTGAACAAGAAGCAATTATCGGTTGGGCAGATGATTCGCAAACAAAGGGTGCTATAATTGTAACCAAGAATGCTGAGGATTATGGGGTTACTAAACATAATACAAAAACACCTATCATTCGAATTCCTGCTTTTGCATTTCTGTACTTATTGGGTCAAGCAGAAAAAGAAGGCTATGAACAGTGGACGTCAAATAAGTGAAGTATATATTTTTGCCTTATAATGTAAATAGATGTTAGTGGTATTCACAATAAACTAAATTACGGCAATTGCCGTTTTATACTATTAAGGATTGCCAATACAAATTTAGAAGCCCAATGGAAATACGCTACTGAGGAAGATTAAGGAAATAGACCAGTCTAACTACAAGATGCAATTAAAGAAGATGATGAATATATTCACCATCTTCTTTCTTATAGCCATTCTTTTTATTAATAACTTTTTTTTCAGCCTACTATACCTCTATTTATGGTACGGTTCACCCCGATTAATCCTAAACGCCCGATAAATCTGCTCTACTAATATGAGTCTCATCAACTGATGGGGGAAGGTCATGTCGGAAAAGCTCAGGTGCTCGTCTGCACGTTGCAAAACTGCATCACTTAAACCTACAGAACCCCAATTACAAAGGCTACCTTACTTTTACCATAAGTAGCTAATTGATCTAGTTCCTTTGCTAGACGTTCTGAACTCCATTTTTTTCCGGTAATCGCTAAAGCAATAACATATGTATCTGTGGATGTTTTACTTAAAATCCGCTCCCCTTCCTTTTCCTTCACTTGAAGCATTTCAGCTTCACTCATGTTTTCTGGGGCTTTTTCGTCAGGAACTTCTACGATTGTTACATTGGCATAGGTCCCAAGGCGCTTGGTGTATTCCTCAATTCCTTGCTTTAAATACTTCTCTTTTAATTTACCAACTGTAATTATTGTTATATTCATCTTCTAAAACGACCTTTCTCCACACGTTATCCACAGAAGTTATCCACATATCCACAAAACTTGTGGAGTTATCCACTAATTTTGTACTTTGCACGCTCATTACAGAAAGAGCAGGTAGTGGATGACATCAGCTCTTCGTTAATAAAAGTCAGCTCCGGTGGCATGCCTGACTCGTCAATGACCTCTTCCATGGCTACTTCTATATGTTCAACACAGCTATAATACATTGATTTGTCTCCTTTTTCAAAATATTCCTTTGGTATTATATCATACCCTATTTTAGTGGGTTATTAACAACGGCTGTGAATAACTTTTTAAACAAAGAGCTTAACTCGTTATCTTACTAAAAGCAACCTCACCGAAATGGCCTTTCCTCCTTAGCTTCAAGTTCAAGCATAGGAAAAAACGCACTCTGTCTAATACAAAGTGCGCAGTAACCTTTTTATATAACCTACCGACCAAGCCAACTTACAACAAAACTAAGATACGAATTTAAGGATGAGAAATAATACAAAGGCGCAAATAGCTCCTTGCCCAAGAAGAATATAAGTGACTAACGATGATTTTTCTTGTAGCATGCCTAACCCCTCCTTTTCATAAAAAATCCGTAATTAACGTGGCTTTTGGTTAACGATGATATTTGGACCTGTTATGGATGAATCAGGTAAATAGCGAATGGAATCATTTTTCCCGTATTTAGCAATCAAATCATCAATCTCACCATATTCGATGGCACGCATGACACAAGAGGCTACACAAGACGGATCTTCACCAATTGCCAGCAGATCGATACAGAAGTCGCATTTTGCTGTCTTTCTTTCTTCCTGAATAAACTGTGGTGCTCCGTAAATACAGGATCTGACACAAGCCTGACAGCCAATACATTTTCTCCAGTCATAATTTACCACTCCGTCATCCCTTTTATGCATGGCACCGACTGGACAGGCCTGAACACATAATGGTCGATCACAATGATTACAACTGATTGTTAAGTGATCAATATATGGTTTCGGATAGGTTCCACCTTCAAAATCATGAACACGGCGAAACAGCGGCCCTACCTTTAGATTATTTTTATCTTTACAGGACACTTGGCATGTTTTGCAGCCAATGCATTTTGTTAAGTCATAGTAAAATCCTAATTGTCCCAACTGCCTCTCCCCCTTTAAGAACTTAAAAGTATCAGTCAATTCAAAAAGCTATGAAACCAGCTTTTTGAATTAACTATTTAAGATAGGATTCTAGGTGCCCAGAATTTATCTTGCGTCAGCGGGTCACCTTCCCATTTTTCCACTTGACATATGGTTGAGTTCCAACCGGAAATTCCTTGTCCGGTTGGGATTGGAGCAGTCAAAATATTGTCTGATCCTGCACGGTCAATGCCTGTATTTTCATCCATGCGCACCCATGCTCCGTGCATGACGTTTACTACTCCAGGCAGTAGACGCTCTGTTACGTGTACATTCCGTAACGTTTTCCCGTGCTTACTTGTAATCAGGATTGTATCTCCTGATTCAATGCCCCGCTCCTTTGCATCTTGGGCACTCATATAAGCGTTATTCGGCCAAGCCTCCCGAAGCCAAGGTATATTGTCAAACACAGTATGGGAACGGCGTAAATAATGGGGGTTAATCACCTGTAACGGATATTCACCCTTTTCTCTCTTCTCCCAATCTTTATACGTTTCTTCATAACCCTCTGTAGCCGGGTTATAGGACGGGTATGGGTCTATTGTTGTCCATCCAAAGCTTTCGATAAAATCAGCTAAAGATTGTGAATGGATTTCCAACTTTCCGCTTTCCGTCGTCAACGGATTCGCCTCCGGATCTTCACGGAATGCTTTTTGAGCAATATAACCATAGTTATCTCCAGGCTTTCTTTCTACTTGGTATACGCCTTTTTCCCGAAGTTCAGCAATGGTAATTCTGCCTTGCTGCGCTTCTCCTTCTACTCCCCATTCCTCTAGATCCTCATTGGTGATGGTCACTAACGGTTCCATATCTGTCCCTGCTTCATTAATGACAGTACAGCCAGCAATTTGATTCATGAGTATTTGTTTTGGAGAAAGATCACCATAAACTTCTTCTGCTGTAAAACCTAAACGTTTGCCTATTTCTGTAGTAATCCAGGAATCATCCTTTGCTTCATGCAATGGTTCCGTAATTTTTGTATAGAAGAAGATTGCCTCACGATTTCCACTCGTAAAGCCTCCTTCCCGCTCCCAAGGGGTAGTTGCTGGTAAAATAATATCTGAATAACTAGCATTGGTTGTTAAGAAATGACCATTGGTTACAATAAAGTCTACCTTTCTATGAGCCTCTATCCCTTTTGTTTGCCCATCATATGTCTGTAAGGAAGCTGCAGAACCGTGGTAGATCATTCGAATATCAATGTCCCTAATGTCATCCGGTCCAGCCGTATAATTTCCCCTTACGATAGCATCCCAAGCTTCAGCGTGATTGAGCCTATCCTCAACTGGGTTTGGTTCCATTGGCGGCAATCCAGCTCCACCTGAATTAACCAACCTTGGACCACCATTACCTGTGCCGAAGTGACAGCTAACACCTGTCATTCGCCCTTCTTGTGCCATATGACCGGTCATGGCTCCTAACGTCATGAACATTTGCGGCCAAGAATCTGAATTCTTTATTCTTGCTGGAGCCCAGCCAGTAAGTAAGGCTGCTCGATCCACGGAACCAACTTCAATTGCCAGTTCACGGATTTTTTCTGGTAATACACCGCAAATTTCAAAGGCCCATTCTGGTGTTTTTGGCACTCCGTCATAAGTTCCTAAAACATAATCCTTGAAGTTATCCTCAGGGTTTGCCCCTTCAGGTAATGAATCTTTATGGAATCCTATTGTACACTTATCTAGGAACTCCCAGTCGATCAAAGGTTTGTTTGCTGGGTCGTCTTCTGTAATAATCGTATAAGCCATTCCCAGCAGCATGACGTGATCTGTACCTGGACGGATCGGAATCCATTCGTCAGCCAACAGCTCTGTCGTTTCCGAATACATTGGATCCACAACGATGATTTTTGCCCCAGCTTTTTTCGCCTGCATAAAATTATAGGTCGGGGAGCCAGGAGAACTCCATGCTGGGTTTAATCCCCACATAACGATGAGCTCAGAGCTTCGTAAATCAATCCGGTCATTAATACTGTGACTAAAGTAGCCTTCCTGTAGCCCGAATTTTTCTGGTCCCCAGCGCCAGGACCCCCACGATACTGTTCCAAATGTCGTTACTGCTCCACCGTAATGATTTAAAGCCCTTGTGATATCTCCGCCAGTCACTAATATGGAACGATTGTCATATGTCTCTTTAATTCTTTTAATCTCACTAGCTACAATATCGAGGGCTTCGTCCCAGGAAATACGTTCCCATTCATCACGGCCACGAAGCTCTTTCTTTCCTCCACCTGGCTCCCAATGCTTACGTTTCATTGGGTATTTTAATCTGTCTACTCCAAACACTTGCATCCGCTGTGAACGTCCCCTTAAACATCCACGTTGCTGCGGGAAGTCTGGAGAATCTGGATGGGTATCGTCCGTTTTTTGCTTCAGAACGATACCGTCCACTACATACGCCTTGTTCAAACAGCGTCCTCCACAGTTGTGCCAACAGGCTGCCGGTAACCATTCCCCTTCTTTTGCTTGTAATACATTGCCTCTTGCTTCGTTAATCTTTACAAGTCCCTTTCTCCCTAACGGAACCATGGCCAAAGCGGCTACGGCAGCACCGGCACCGATGAAGGTTCTCCTCGTAAACTTGTAGTTTTTTGCTTTTTCTAGTAGATTAACCATTCAGCACTTCACCTCCAAAAAAAATTAATGAACGACTAATGTATCTTTTATCTCATTCAATAACACCTTATCAATAACTAAGAAACCAAGAAGTAGGTCTGCTACGCCTCGATAAAACTCCGTAGCTGCTGATGTTTTCATGTCCTTATGGAAGGCTGGAACCCAACTTAATAAGTGATCTTGCAAAAATGCTAACTGACTTTGGATAATATCGTTTACTCGCTCCGTATCCTTGTTTTTCAAAGCATCCTTCATAAGTCTCGTTAATTGGTACATAAAGTCTAATTCCATTCCAAGGTGGTCGTCTGCTTCCACTAAGTAGTTGTCAGGTAATAAGTGGTATTTTAAATACATCCCCCTTACCTTTAAGGTTTCCTCTTGGAAAAGCAGCCTTTCTTTATTTAAATAGGCGGAGCCCCAAAGAGGTGCTGGGAGAGTAGCAGGTCCAATAAACATCCGAGTATAATCCCAATGGAGGGAATCGAAGGTCCCCTTTTCATCAAGAAAATCCGTATTAAAATAACTTTCAATCTGTTCTACCCCATCTTTGATTGGGGCGCTTTCCATCAAAAATGGAAAGTTAGCAATACTATTTTTTTCCCGCAATTCCTGAAGTAGTTCCACCGATGGTTCCGATAAGAACAAGTTTCTCAAAATGTTATAGGCTTCGAGCCGAAGCTCTAACGCCGTTTCCACAGCCTCTAGTGGCTTCTCTTTTATCATTTCTGACATGTTAGATCACTTCCTTAGCCAATATGAATTTTTTTGCATTTGACATGGGATACAAGTGTTTTGTTCTTTATTCCATGAAGGAAAAGGTTTGTTACATTCTTCACATACTATGTTTAAAAAAATAAAACGACTCTTCTTTTATGTTCGTTTCCTGAGAAGTTGTTTTTATTGCTTGATCGGGACAAACATCTTTACATAGTTGGCAATTGTTACATTTATGATGGAATAATGATAGTGTTTCTTCGTCTGTGTTCATTTGGATTGCTGCTTCTGGGCATAGACTGGCGCACGCACCACATAAGGTACACCGCTCTTGGTTTACTTGAATTTGGTAAAAGGCATCGTCTGGATAGTTCTCTGCAAGCTTGATTTGGTCCTGGTTGTTTCGCCAAGCGGCAGGTGTATAGTTTTGCAGTATATTCTTTTTTCCAGATTGAACGATGTTGCCAAATAGTTCTCTCCGTGTCACTGATGTTTCCTGCTCTTCTCGTACTTCCCCTGGCGGTTCCTTTTTCCATTCAAATGGTTTGAGATGGAGCTTTTTTAGTTGCGAGTTTACGCCCATTACGGTTTTAGGTATGGGAGAGGGAGATTCCATTGCTGTCCCTTCCTCCACGTAAACAAAGCGAAGGCCTTTTTTATGGAAAAACATTAATTCTCTTTGTGTAATTGGAATGTCATCCTTCAATAAAATTAATGTTTTTTCCTGGTAATGCCTTTTGGGAAGCATTCCTTCGATAGCCAATGGAGGACAAACTGCAACACAGAGCTGGCATTCATTGCACGTTTTCGTATCAATAATTGGGTTATTGCTGGAGTCGTTGCTCAATCTAATGGCATCAACAGGGCAACTGTCTACACAAACAGTACACGTACTTATGCGACTAATTTTCCTTAAACATCTGTCTGTAATTTTATTCGGCTCGTACAGACTTTCGAGCCATAGTGATAGCAAACCCATGGGGACACCTCCGTTGCGAAAAATTCGGTTATTTTGTCCGAAGGAAACTATCCCTTAAAATTATTTTTACATATTTTAGCGGTTGTTTTTGGAAAGAACCATGAAGGATTTGTGAGAGATTAGAGGCAATTTTATGAAAGTGTTACTTTTATCACAGACAGTGGTGGCAAATAGGGTGGTGGTGAGGTTATTTAGTGAAAAAATCTTGTTTATTTGTGGCAATTTTTGATTGCATTTTAATGCAAATGCTTTTTCGTTAAAATTCAGCTTGGTTTCTGCTCCTATTTTAACGAATACTGCTCGGTTCATTAAAATAGCTGGGGATTTCTTGTGCTATTTTAACGCATATAGCTTTTTCGTTAAAATTCGGCTTAGTTTTTGCTTCTATTTTAACGAAT
>JAJOJL010000037.1 GCA_021208645.1 Bacillus sp. (in: firmicutes)
GCTTTCCGCGGGCGGCTGGTGAGCCTCCTCGTGCTTACGCACTGTGGGGTCTCACCTTTGCCTTTGCTCCCGCTGGAGTCTTCGTATATTTCCTACGCTAAGATAGTGTATTGTTCGGATTTCCAGTCAAACACTTTAGTTATGTCCCAGCCTCCTCTAATGTTTTCTTTACAAAAAGCGAGACTTAAAATCAAAAAGCTTCCTTATTATATAGGTAACATGTAAGCGCTTCATGCAATGGCTACAGTTGTTGGATGGTTGGAGCTTTTTTTCACTAGTCGTTTATAGTTATCGTTATTAATTCAAAAAAAGATTGGAATACCAATGAATGTTCACGAATTAGCCGAAAACAAAAGGGCGAAAAACTTTTGTAGGACATTTAAAACAGAAATCAACTTCTTTAAATATTGTTGATTTGCTGATATTTAACCATGTTAACGTGTATAAATGTATATAAAAGGTTTTATCCGTTTATTGGAGGGAAAATAGTATACTGAGGTGGTACAATGGGTCTCACTGTAAAAGATGTTATGCAGTTACCAGTCATGGGGACTTCGAAAGTGAAGACGGGTAAAGAAATATTAGATCAAAAAGTCATTGAGTGGATCTCTGTAATAGAAATTCCTGTGGAGAACTTTGTACGTAGAAATGAATTAGTTCTTACTACAGGGATTGGCTGTGAAGATGACCCACTTCTCCTAGAGAAGTTTGTAAAGGATGTTATTTATTCAGGTGCATCCGTTCTGGCTTTTGCTACGGGAAGATATGTTTATGAAATACCTGACAGAATTATTCAATTGGCAAAACAACATGACTTTATTATTATTGATATTCCATGGGAAATACGCTTTGGAGATATTCTCCATGTTGTTTTACATGAGATTCATAAAGATAAGCAAGGAGAAAGGCAGCAGGCAGAGGATGTTAGACAAGAGCTTATTAACTGTGTGCTCCATAATAAAGGGTTAAAGGACATAACGCGAATTTTAAATAAACATATACAAATGCCTGTTGCTATAATGGATAACACAAAAACGACTCGTTCCTCACATCAATTCTCCAAGAAGTTGCTTCTAAAAATGACAGGTGAACTATCAGGGCAAATTCAACAAATACCATCTTCAGACATTTTGTATAATGACCATCCATTGTATCATCAAATTGAAGAATACATGGTCGATAATCAAATCGTGTACCAGGTACCGATTATTAATAATCAAAATAAAGAAGGTTTTTTGCTGTTTCAATCGAAGGACAGGGAACAATTGACGTGGTTTGTGTTAAATGTACTAGAACATGCAATAACAGCTTGTGCCCTTTGGTTTGTTAAGGAGAATGCCATTGAAATGACAGAGGTCCGCCTCAAGGATAACTTTATTTTGGATTTAGCTAAGAAGCATACAAATGTAACGAACAAGCTTATTTCTAAAGGACAGCTTTTGGGCTATGATCTTAATCGTCCTTATATTGTATCGTTTGTCATACTGGCTATAATGATAAAAGCGATAAAAACCATAAGGCAGAGGACGGTCCACCAACCTCATCTCTACAGAGTATGAATTACTATTTTCAAAAGGTCATAACGAACGCAGGGAAAGTCCTTCATCGAAAAACCATGACCACCTTTGATGAAAACGAAGTAATTATCTATTTAGAAGCAGATCATCACCCATATATGGAGACGGCCAATCAATTTTTAGATGTGATTGAAAGAAGAATCTATGAACTAGTTAGGGGGATTAATTTATCATGGGGGATTGCGATTCATAAAGATGGTCATTATGCCTTTTATTCCAGTTACGAAGAGGCAAGAACGGCGTTGGAGATTGGAAAACAACAATATGGAGAAGGAGAACGGACATTTTTTAGTGATACTAGAATTAATCGTCTTCTCATGGCATTATCTCAAGAAAATGAGATTGCTAATATTGTAAAAGATACGCTGCAACCCCTTCTTGATTATGATAAGAAACGGCAAACGGATTTAATTTATACATTTATGATTTATAACAAGTACAAAGGAAATGTAAGTCAGACAGCAAGGGCGTTGAATTTGCACCGCCAGTCGTTATTACATCGTCTTCGAAATATCGAGTCCCTCACACAACTATCATTGGTAGATTCGGATGATTTGTTCTTACTAGAATTAAGCGTAAGGTTGTGGATGCTGAAAAAGTTTGAGTAGGGCAATTAGGTTTGTTGACGGGAAATGTGGGTTAGAAGTGAAGTTCAAGGTGAATAAACGGAGGTAGCAAGCGAAAAAGGAACCCAACCTCCGTTTAAACAGCAAATAAACAGAGTTCGACAAAACAGAGCGCCAACCTCTGTTTACAAACAAATAAACAGAGTAGCAGGCGCTCCAACACCTCCACCTCCGTAAAAATCTGAACCAACCAAACTACTTCCCTAACAAACGCTCAAAGTCCACCCTCGGAACTAACCCCTCATCAGCAGCCCTATTCAGCAATGCTTTAATTGCTCCGAGACCATCTTCTCCTAAATCAGCAGTATATTCGTTTACATACAAGTCAATATGAGCCTTCGTCACTTCAGGACTCATTTCTTGGGCATGTTCCATGACATATGCTGCCGAGGCCTCCGGATGCTCCCAGGCATAGTGGACAGAGGCGCGAATCCACTCGGCAACAGCCGTCAAATCCAACGAACGCTTTGCAATAATTGCCCCTAGTGGAATCGGCAATCCAGTGTCTTCCTCCCACCAATTTCCAAGGTCCACAAGCATCGATAAACCGTAGTCAGCATAGGTAAATCGTGCTTCGTGAATGACGAGCCCTGCATCAATTTTTCCGTCACGCACAGCAGGCATGATCTCGTGAAACGGCATAACAACAATTTCTCCCACACCGCCTGGAACATTATCGGCCGCCCACAGACGGAATAACAAATAAGCAGTTGAGCGCTCACTTGGCACAGCTACCCTTTTCCCAGACAAAGACCCTGCAGCCCCTGCTTCCTTTGTTAAAACAAGGGGACCGCAGCCACGACCTAATGCTCCTCCGCAATCAATTAACCCATACTCCGAGGAGATAAAAGGAAGAGCAGCGTAAGAAATCTTCATAATGTCTGCTGCCCCAGGATTAGCAGCGAGATCGTTTGTAATATTAATGTCGGCATATGTTACATCAAACTTAGGTGTACCTGGAATCAGTCCATGTACTAACGCGTGAAAAACAAATGTATCGTTAGGACACGGAGAAAAAATAATCTTCATTTAAACCACCTCCGAAACAACTTGAAAAGCTTGGGTTAATGATTGTAAGGCTTCCTTTATTCGCCAGGCGTCTCTGTCCCTTGGTCCAACAGGATTAGATATGGAGCGGATTTCCATAACGGGTATCCCCTTATCCTGAGCGGCAGTTGCCACGCCGAAACCTTCCATGGCCTCTGCAGCAGCATCTGAAAACAAATGGCTAAGGTCCAATGCCCGTTTCTCTGAACCTGTTACGGTTGATACCGTGAGTATCAGGCCAGCGCTAGCAGGTAACCCTCTATCTACCAAACCAGTAACCAACTTGTCCGAGACTTTTTTTTTCCACAGCAATCCGTCCTGAACCAAAGCCTAATTCATCAATACTAACAAATCCATCTGGGGAGTCTGCACCAAGGTCTGCCGCAATAATTTCTGTCCCCACCACGATGGATGCCAAATCGGTCTTCCCCTTAAACCCACCACCGATACCAGCGCTAATCACTAAATCATAGTCAGCGTAGCACAGTTGCACCGCTGTTTTTGCCGCGGCAGATGCTGGCCCTACTCCAGCGAGAGTGACGTCAAAGCGTGGATTCTCTCCAATACCAGCCATTACTGCATCCCGTTCTGCATCAACAGCGGTCATAACTAAGATTTTTTTATATTCCATCACCATTTCTCCTTATGTAAAAATCCAATGTATCAGTAACAAAAAAAGGTCTCATTTAACCTGCCCCTTTAGTTTATCAAAAAATAAGGAAATAGGAAGGTTTGTGGTACGGATTACCATTTGGAGTTTTCTAATAAATCGTGACATATAAGAAACATTCTAGTATACTTTAACTTAAAATTCCTTGCGTAAAAATACAGACAATTTCACCTATAATGGATAACATTATTCGTTTTTTATAACAAGGTTTGCAGAAAGGAAGTTCGGTTGAATGAAAGTCGTAAAATTTGGTGGAAGTTCACTTGCTAATGGACAGCAGTTTGAGAAGGTAGCAAACATTATAGCCACAGATCCGGAACGAAAAATTGTGATTGTATCTGCCCCTGGGAAACGTTATGAAGACGATATAAAAACAACCGACCTGCTTATCCGGTTAGCAGAGATGGTTATTGCCCGCGAAAATTATGCTGGAGCCCTCCAGCTTGTCGTTGAGCGTTATGCTGATATTATTACTGAATTGAAGCTGGATAAATCCCTTCTGAAAAATATTGAAACAAGTCTTGAACAATTAATTACGACGTATTCTAATGACGAAGATCGGTTAATGGACGGTTTAAAGGCTAGTGGTGAAAACAACAATGGTAAGGTAATGGCAGAGTATTTACGCTCCCTTGGAATGGACGCTCACTATGTATCACCGAAGGAAGCGGGGATGGTTGTTACTAATGAACCAGGCAACGCACGAATTTTACCAGAAGCTTATGAAAAAATAGCTTCACTAAATAAGCGAGATGGCATTTTAGTTATCCCTGGATTCTTTGGATTTTCAAAGGAAGGACATATCGTTACTTTCCCTCGGGGAGGATCAGATATTACAGGATCCATTATTGCAGCAGGGGTGGAAGCATCGGAATATGAAAACTTTACGGATGTAGACTCTATCTATAGTGTTAATCCGAAATTAGTCAATAATCCTAAAGAAATAAAAGAACTTACTTACAAGGAAATGAGGGAACTGGCCTATTCCGGTTTTTCTGTGTTTCATGATGAAGCCCTTCAGCCAGTCGTTCATAAAAAAGTACCTGTTTGTGTTAAAAATACGAACCATCCGGAAGCGCCGGGAACACGGATTTTAGCCGAGCGGGTAGTTAATGGCTATCCTGTTGTAGGTATCGCTAGCGATAAAGGTTTTTGCAGTATTAATATCACTAAATATTTAATGAACCGGGAAGTCGGTTTCGGAAGACACTTGCTTGAAATATTAGAAGATGAGCATGTTTCTTATGAACATACCCCTTCTGGAATTGACAATATGTCCGTAATTGTACGGGCAAATCAATTGGTGAACGGCAAGAAAGCTCGTATTCTTGAACGAATTCGTGAAGAGCTAAATGTAGATGATGTTCAAATAGAACATGATTTAGCAATGGTCATGGTTGTGGGAGAAGGGATGGCTCGCACAGTCGGGATTGCCTCAAAGGCAACCACCGCTTTAATGAATGCTGGAATTAATATTAAGATGATTAACCAAGGCTCTTCAGAAACGAGCATGATGTTTGGTGTCGACGGGGAAAAAGTCGATGAAGCAGTAAAAAGCTTGTACTATGCCTTCTTTTAGATTCTGATCAAAAAGGTCGGTTTTAGAGCTTTTTGAACAGACTCGAAGCAATGAGCGTAGCCGTCGCACTCTTTTAAGAGCTGACAGGGGGGTGTTTCTCCTGTCATCGAGGGATGAGCGTAGCCGTTGCCCAGTTGCTTATTGATAAGCTCTATTAACACGTTTAAGGGTGCCCCAAAGGAACTATTTTCCTTAGGGGGCATCCTTTTCTTTTCAGTTTTTGATTAGATTTAGTAAAATGGTAATGAATCAAGTTAAAAAAGGAGGTTATTTCAATGAAGTATCGTCATTTAGGAAGAACCGGATTAAAGGTTAGTGAAATTAGCTTGGGCAGCTGGCTTACGTATGGAAAGACAGTTGAGGACAATACAGCTGAAAAGACAATACATAAAGCCTACGAACTAGGAATCAATTTCTTTGACTCTGCTAATGTGTATGAGCGGGGTGAGGGAGAACGTGTTATGGCTAAAGCTTTGAAAGAATACCCTCGTGAATCGTATGTCATTACAACGAAAGCGTTCTGGCCAATGGGGGAGGGACCGAATGATCGCGGTCTTTCCCGGAAGCATGTGATGGAACAGCTGCATGCCAGCCTAAAGCGAATGGATTTAGATTATGTAGATATTTTCTATTGCCACCGCTATGATCCTGAAACTCCGGTGGAAGAGACGCTACGCACCATCGATGATTTGATTCGCCAAGGAAAAATTTTGTATGCAGGTGTAAGTGAGTGGAGTGCTGCACAAATCGAAGAGGCCATGAGAGTAGCAGACAAGTTTTTGCTAGACCGTATTGTTGTGAATCAGCCAATATACAACATGATTAACCGTTATATTGAGAATGAAGTCATTCCAGTCAGTGAAAAATACGGTGTTGGTCAAGTGGTGTTTTCTCCGTTGGCACAAGGTGTCCTGACAGGGAAGTACAAGGGAGGCCAGGTTCCACAAGACAGTCGTGCTGCTAATGACTCCATTAATAACTTTATTACTGGAATGCTGAACGATGATGTTTTTGCAAAGGTAGCTAAGTTAGAAGATGTGGCGAAAGAGCTAGACATTACCTTGCCGGAACTTGCTTTAGCGTGGATTTTACGTCAACCGAATGTGGCAAGTGCATTAATTGGAGCAAGTAGACCGGAACAGGTAGAACAGAATGTGAAAGCCATTGATGTGGTCCTAACGCCGGAAGTATTAGCCGTTGTTGAAGATATATTAAGGTAGGAAAGATTCAAAAGACTGTTGTCCAAAGAAATTATTTGGTAACAGTCTTTTTTTTCCAGTGTTAAGGAAGTATTGCTGAGAGTTAAAATTATGGAGCGGTTTAATATGCCTTTAATTAGGTTGAACGGCAGAAACCAGGTAGATTGTCGGCTTCAATGTGCCCGATATCAGGTTGAACGAAGAAAAACGGTTAGATTGAACGTTCCAATCTAACCGAAAATAGATTGGAAAAAAAGTATCTGGCAAAGGCTACGCTCGCCGCTCGCTGACAGGAGAAACGCCCTCCTGTCAGCTCTTAGCCTCATTGCTTAGAGTTCGTTAAAAAAACTCAAAAACCGAGCTTTATAAACAAACTCTAATATCCCTTCTTGTAATCAACAAGATTCAATGTCGGTGTTTTACCAGCCAGGTATTCTTTCAAATTCGGAAGAAAAATATCTTCAATTACTCTTTTCGTGTAATGCTCGGTGGACCCGGCCGTATGTGGCGTGATGATGACATTGTCTAGTTCCCAGAGAATACTGTTTTCTGGTAATGGCTCTGTCTCAAATACATCTAAACCAGCACCAGCAATATCCTCTTGAACTAATGCTTGAGTTAAGGCGGCCTCGTCAGCAATTTCTCCCCTGCCTATGTTTATGAAAAATGCTGACTCCTTCATTAACTGAAACTGCTCTCTTGTAAACATATGTCGTGTTTCCTTCGTCAATGGCAGAGTTACAACCACATAATCGCAGCGTGGCAAAATATCATTTAGATGCTCTGAAGTATACATTTCATCCACATATTCCTCTGGTTCACCAGAGTTTCGTATGCCTAATACCTTCATCCCGAAGGCTTTAGCAATTTTAGCCGTTTCTTTTCCGATTGCTCCAACCCCAATAACACCAATCGTCTTTTCGTGGATTTCCAACTTCATATTGCTATGATGCCATGTTTTTGTTTGCTGATTCCTTACATATGTATGTACCTTTCTCGTTAAGCCAAGCATTAAGGCAAATATGGTTTCAGATATGGGATAGGCATGAACACCATTGGCACTTGTTAATAAAACATTGTTCTCTTCCAAGGCTTTGAGGGGAAAACTATTCACTCCGGCGCTCCAACTTTGCACCCAGCGAAGCTGTGATTCCTTCCCTAAACATTGCGCCTCCATATCTTTTCTCCAGCCTACAATAACCTCAGCATCAGACAAATGGTTTTGCCAAACGTCCTTGTCTCGACCAATGATGATTTGCCAATCAGGAATATGTTTTTTTATTTTTGTAATTAATTCTTGATTTATGTTTTGGGCTATAACTAATTTATGATTTTTCATTGTTAACTCTCCAATCAAATGGGGATTTTCTTATATTTTATCAAAATAGTGGTAATGGGTGTAGTAACGAGGCTTTTGATCGAAATAGCTATTAAAAATAACAAACGTGAGCATAGTTAAAACAATTACGAAACCAAGCAGCCGTGGTTGACTGCTTGGTTTCTGGAGTCAGCAAATACAAATACTGAGGGTTAGCGATAATTTAAATCAGTAATATGGCGATAATCGTGGCAACAAACAATCCTGCCATTACGGGAATAAAGTTTTGCCGCACAAGATCCGCTGGTTTCACACCGGCAATCCCCGCGTCAGCAGCAACCCCGAAGGCCCAAGCGGCTAACGTACCTCCACCTGCGAAAATCGTTGCTACTTGCCCGATGGAAGCAAGAACGGCTACATCTAAACCAGCAGCACCACCAATACCTGCTGATAATGCCCCTACTAACGGCAATCCAGAGAAACCAGAACCGTCCATGCCAGCAAGTAAGGCAATAATGACAATTCCAACGACAATCGTAATAGGGTTGCCATCAATATGATGTGCCATGGCCGTACCTAAATCAAATAGGAATCCAGGAGCTCCTTCTCCTAATACTGTTTCTGCATGGCCAGGATGACCTAGTAGGAAGAAGGCAGCGATTGGAATGATTGGCGCAAAGATTTTGATAGCAAAATAGAATCCTTCTCGAATATGGGAAACGATATTTTCAAAGGATTTCGTTCTGATGTGATAAAAGAGGAAATAAGTAATAATGTAACGGCAGTTCCACCGAGCAATGCCGTTGCAGATCCCCCTTGAATGGCTGCATCAGGATTAAAAAAACGCACGGTATAGCATCAGGAATACAACACTAAATAAAACAAACGGGACAAACAAAGCTAAAAATTTGGTTTGTGTCGTTGGCTTATGCCCCTTTACATCTTCCTCGTTACCAATCTCCAATGCTTCTTCTGATTGCATTTTTTGCATTGCGCCTGTTTTAATTCCTTTTCTGATTTTGAAGTAGGCAAGGGTAATGGCAATAATCCCGACTGTAAACGAAAACAATGCGGTGTAAGGAAGAATTTCTCCAGAACTTAAGCCTGCCGCAGAAGAGGTAATTCCAGTCGCCCCTTGAATGACTAAGTCACCAGACAAGGCCATTCCATGACCAAACAAGTTGATGGCAATGGCAGCCCCCATTGCTGGTAGGCCAGCTTTCATGGCAACAGGAATAAGGACAGTACCAATTAAGGCAACTGCTGGTGTTGGCCAGAAAAATGTTGCAGCAATATACATGGCAGCCCCGAGAACGAAAAAGGCCGTTGTTGGATTGACCATCAGTTTTTTCAAAGGTGAAACCATCAAGACATCGGCACCAGAGGCTTGCAGCGATTTCAACATGGCAACCATTAAGGCAATAACAAGCATAATGTCAAACAATGTTTCCCCTGCGTTCAAAAAGGCACCGAACACTACTTGGGCAGAGGAGATAATTCCATCTAAAAATGGTTTGTCGATATGGTAAATAAAACCGAGCAAAAACGTTCCAATAATCGACGGTACCACCACATCACGGCGAAAAATCATAAACGTAAAGATTGCAATTATAACAAGGAGGAACACCCAGTGAGACACGGTTAATGTGACTTGTTCCATTGTTATCCCCTTTCAGATAGTCATAATTTAATAGGTAATGATAATGTATGGTTCTCACTAGGTATGTGTTACTAATTAAAACGCCCACTTGCGAATAAGAGTCTGTTGAAACAACCATGGCTTTACAGCCACCACCATAAAAGGAAACTATAAATAAGTAGTTGATTTCCGCTACAGGCACTCCCTTTCCGCGGGAGGTTGTGGAGCCTCCTCGGCTGTTCTGTCTCTGCCTCTG
>JAJOJL010000119.1 GCA_021208645.1 Bacillus sp. (in: firmicutes)
CCGTATTAATACGCTTTTGTCAGTCCGCCATCCACAACAAAAGCCTGGCCTGTTATATACGAGTTCATATCTGAAGCTAAGAAAAGAATGGCGTTGGCAAATTCCTCTGGTTTTCCATAACGTCCAAGGGGAATGGACGCCTCTGATTTTTCTCTAACTTCTGTTTCAGAAATATTGGCGGCAGATGCCGTTGCTTTATTTAATTGTTTAATTCTATCTGTATATATACGACCTGGACCTACAGTATTAATGAGGATCCCATACTCTGCTAATTCATCAGACAATGTTTTTGCAAGCCCCATAATTCCTGTACGGAAAACATTTGATAATAGAAGGCCACTTACAGGCTCTTTCATGGACATTGAAGTAATATTAACAACTTTACCTTTTGATTTTTTCAAATAAGGTAAACAGAATCGAATTGCCCTTACAACACTCATTACGTTTAACTCAAAGGCTGATTGCCATTGGTCGTCCATCAGTTGCTCAAACTTACCAGGAGGTGGCCCGCCAGCATTAGTAATTAATACATCGATTCCACCTAATTTAGAAACGGCAAAATCCACAAGTTCTCGTAATTCTCCTTTTTTACTAACATCACACGTCTTCCAATAAACATTTCCATTCCCCAATGAAGCTATTTCTTCTGCTGTTTGAATGAGTGCCTGTTCTGTCCGTGCTGACAACATGACATTGGCACCTGCCTTTGCATAGGCTTCTGCAACAGCCCTTCCTAATCCCTTACTAGAAGCCAAAACTAATACGTTCTTGCCCTTTAGTCCCAAGTCCATTCTAACCCTTCCTTTCCTTTAAATTATTTATTAATCGATAAAGAGTCCAGGTGTTTTGAAAAGAGTGTGTAAGATGGTATTGTATATAATAAATCAACGATTACAGGTGATAAGATGTATACAATTTTATCTGTTCTAATCCTACTTGCTGTTTTAGTGATTGCATCACAATGGTTTTTCGGGTTAAGAAAATTAATGGTACTTAAAAATGTCCAACCAACTTCTCTGACGGAAATTCCCCTCATTTCCATCGTGGTTGCTGCCAAAAATGAACAAAGGGCCATTCGCCAGTCATTGCAATCCATGTTAAATCAGACATATGGGAATATGGAGATCATCGCAGTAAATGATCGTTCAACAGATGCTACTGGTGAGATAATAAATGAGCTGGCTCAGGAATATGACAAATTAACTCCCATCCACATTACCGAAATGCCTGTTGGCTGGTTAGGTAAAAATCATGCCCTCTATACTGGCGCGAAAAGGGCGAAAGGAGAATGGCTTTTGTTTATGGACGGAGACGTGATTCTTACGGAAGATGCCATAAAAAAAGCTGTATATTATGTACAAACTAAACAATTAGATCACCTAACTTTGCTTCCTGAAAACATGGGAGGAAGCTTTGGTTACCGTTCTTTTCATAGCTATTGGAGTATTATTGGTACTTGGAATTTCATCCAATTGGGGCACGCCGGTGTCGGTGCCTTTAATATGGTATCACGATCGGCTTATGACACAATCGGCACCCATAAGTCCGTTGCTTTACTACCAGACGACGACTTAAAGCTTGGTAAAAAAATTCAAGCAGCAGGCTTTAAGCAAGAACTTGGCTTCGGAACTGGCCATGTGCGGATTCAATGGTATGAAAATCTTAAAGAAGTAGTTCACGGCTTAGAAAAAAACTTGTTTGCCTTCATGAGATACAGTTTTATTGCGGTCTTGTTTTTTTTCTGTCGTCCTATTCCTGGTCCACATTTTACCCTTTATTGGCATTTTCTTTGCCAACCCAACTGCAAAGCTAGTACATTTAATTACAATTTTTATTTATGTGCTCATGTATATACACAACCATAAGTACAGCAATGACTCCCCATGGTTTGTATGGCTAATCCCCTTTAACGGTGGATTGTTTATATATTGTTTGCTCCGTTCAACTTATAAAGCTTTGTCTAGGGGCAGCATTCATTGGCGAGGGAATGACTACTCTATTAAAGAGCTAAGGTCTTTTTCCAAAGCTAAAAGGCATTGAGCTAGTCCCAACTTTCTTAAGGGACCCGTACTGTAAAACTGCCTTTCTGTTCTTTTCCCCAAAAGAGCTGAAGGGCATCTCCATCCCGAACAGGACCCACTCCCTCTGGGGTACCAGTAAAAATAATATCCCCTTCACCAAGTCCAAAGTAGTAATTGCATTCCTCAATAATTCTATGAAAACTAAATAACATAGATTGAATATTGCCTGACTGAACCGTAGTCCCATTTTTTTGCAAAGAAAAGTTGACTGTTTTACAATGTTCTGTTCCTGGATAGTCCCAAAAATCAGTAACTACTGCAGCATTAGGAAATCCCTTTGCTTTTAGCCATGGGTGCCCTTTCTTCTTCAGGACTTCTTGCTCATCTCGCAGAGTAAAATCAATTCCTAATGCCATTTTCCCTACTACCTCCTCAACGGAAAATTTTGTAGGAATCTTGGAATTAATAAAGAGTACAATCTCCAACTCATGATGGACTGGGCCTCTTTCTCCTGGCATTTGGACGGTATTGCCATCTGCCTTCGTTAAAGAATGAGTAGGTTTTGAAAACAAAAGGGGAGTGGAAGGAATGTCATTCCCCAGTTCCTTTGCGTGGTCCGCGTAATTTCTTCCTACGCAGAAAATGTTTTTAATAATGTCCATTGGATCAACTCATTTCTTATCTATTTGAGGTAGACGAGTTTAGTTTTTAAACGGTCGTTTAAATTACTTATTTCATTTGTGGCGTTGGTACTATTTAACAGGAAGACACCAATCAGAGGATAATGATCAGACACCTCACTTTTGGCTACATATGTGTCTATTACTTGGAACTCACGACTGTGAAATATATAATCAATCTGCCAATTATGCCTGTAATAGGTGACGAGAGGTGTGCCATCGTTACTCTTTGTCAGTACGTCGTCCCATAACTGGTATTCTCCTGCAGACGGAACAGCATTTAAGTCTCCCATTACCAATACAGGGCCATCGAGGGATGTTACTTTACTGTAGATTTTTTCTATAGCTAACAGCCTCTCCCGTTGGTTTAACCCTAAATGGGTATTAACAACGTAGATAAGCTCCCCTTCCATCCATTCTACCTTTGTAATAACTGCCGTACGAGTCTCCTTACTACTAGGAAAGTGGACAATTTCTACTTCTTTAATTGGGTATTTGGATAAAACCACATTCCCATAGTAAAGACCTGGGTAGGTTAATGATGGATAAAAGGCCGCATGCATGTCCAAACTATTCGCTAGTAATTTCACCTGATCTTGGAAATGGGATCGAATACTGTAGCGTTCCACTTCTTGCAGACTGATAATTTGTGCATCTAGAGATTGGAGTTTTTTAATGGTCTGAGCTAAGTTAACCTCCCCACTCTGCCCTTTTCCATATTGTATGTTATAGGTTACTGCTGTAATATATTCGTCCGTCTGATGGAGTTCTGAAACTGTCTGTTTAACCATGAATTTCTCATTTATTTGAACGTGGAAAAGATAATAACTAAAGGCTACTAGAAATGATATGCTCGTATATAAAAATGTTTTATATGACAATAGCCTCCCCCACCTCATATGAAAATCTACTATGCCAAAATGGACTAAGACTAGTAACAATGTCCATAATCAAACAAGTTCCATAATTCTATTTTACATGAATTATCAGAAATTTAATTGCACAATTTTTTCCTGTCTGGATAAATTGATATGGTATAGTCTTTTCTAAAAGTATTAATTTGAAGAATCTATACGGACTGAGCTTAGCCGTATCAGCTGTGAGGGGCGAAATCTAGAAACCTTAACTACCCTAGTTATATTGACCAACGGGAGGGGAAAATTTATGCAACATACTGTTAAAGCTGGTGAAACCTTATGGAATACATCAGAGGATTATCGTATTCCATTTCAATCATTATTGAATGCAAACCCAGGTATAAATCCAGATATTATATATACGGGACAGCTTTTGACCATTCCCGGCTTTCCATCTCCTGAAACCCTCCCTTATTCCATTCTAGTCAGTTTAAGAGATAGAACGTTAACATTACGGCACCTGGGACAGGTACAGAAAGTGTATCCCGTTGCTGTTGGTAGGATGCTTCATGAAACACCGACTGGAAAATATATTATAATAAACAAGGCACCCAACCCTGGAGGACCTTATGGAACGATGTGGATGAGCT
The DNA here is from genome assembly GCA_021208645.1 of Bacillus sp. (in: firmicutes). Classification (GTDB taxonomy): domain Bacteria; phylum Bacillota; class Bacilli; order Bacillales; family Salisediminibacteriaceae; genus Evansella. The sequence goes on from JAJOJL010000119.1 coordinate 4,209, forward strand.
TGTCCAAAAAGCATTACGGGATTCACGGGACAAATGATCCTTCATCTATTGGTCGTGATGTTTCTAGAGGGTGTATTCGTATGTATAACCATGATGTAGAGGAACTTGCCAGGATTATCCCTATTGGAACATCTGTGACAATTACTGCCTAGTCCTCCGGAGAAAGGAGCATGTCCACATGGGGAATGTTATCTTCTAAATACACCTCTGATATGGGTTTAAAGCCGAAGGAACCGTAGAACTCGCGTAAGTAATCCTGTGCTTGAATTTTTATATTCTGTTCGTTTAGATCTTCTTGAAGAAAAGCGATTGCTCGGGTTAAAAGTTCTTTTCCCAACCCTTCTCGTCGGTACTTTTCCTTAACAATAACTCTACCAAAAGAGGCTTCTTTATAATATAAGCCATGCTTGTAAATCCTTGCATACGCGGCAATCTCACCTTCCCCTACTTACCTGAAACAAATGAAAGGCAAAAGCGTCTTTCCCGTCTAGCTCTGGGTAAGGGCAATCTTGTTCCACTACAAATATATTGATTCGCTCTTTAATAATATTGTAGAGCTCTTCGTTTGTTAGCTCTTCAAATCGTTTTATTTTCCATTCCATATTAATGACCCCTTTCGGTTTAGTACAACAGTTTTATTACGGAAAAGTTACAGTGTAGTTTACGATTGGTAGATAGATTAACAATTGAAAGAATCTAACGGATAGACCAAGATTCGTTTAATTGATTCCGCAACAATTCAACGAACTCAGCTTCCGAACCTCGTTTCGTTCAATTGATACCAAAACAATTCAACGAATTCAGCTCTCGAACCTTGTTTCGTTCAATTGATACCAAAACAATTCAACGAAGACAGATCTCTAACATAGATTCTTTTTTGCATTTATTTTAACGTAAACCCCCCCTTTGTGAAAATAAATAGCATTTCGCTAACCGAATTTAACGAAAATTCCTCTTTTCGTTAAATCAGGTCAATTTTTTTCTTCCTCTTTCACACTATTCTTGCATCTTTTTTCTAACTTAAATAACACATAAAAACAAGCAGTCTGCCTTGATTGACAGACTGCCTTTTGTATGTGGTACTGTTAGCGATTAATGTTATATTGGGCTGCAGGAGCTCGCTTTTCGAAGGCAATACCTAAGCCTCCTGCAGAGTCTTTGGCAGTTGCTTTCCCACAGTACTTTGGAATGCCTCTCCGAATGTGCCTAGCACAAAGAAAATGTATAAGCATTTTTCAAGTTATCGCCCCTAACGCTTAATCAACGTCTATCTATAATCAATCAACACCATCTTTTAACAGAGCCTTGCTTATTGATAATAAATTGGTGCGTTTGGTCCTAAGTCCATACCGGTGAGCATCCAGATGATTAACATTACCACCCATATGATGCTAAAAGCAATGGAGTATGGAATCATGGTCGATACTAACGTACCTATTCCAACTTTCTTATCATATTTTTGCGCAAAGGCGATGACGATGGCAAAATACGGCATTAGCGGAGAAATAACATTAGTCGTCGAGTCTGCTATCCGGTAGGCCAACTGTGTCATTTCAGGAGATATGCCTGTCCCCATCATCATTGGCACAAACACTGGTGCCATGAGTGCCCACTTTGCAGAAGCACTTCCAATAAATAAATTAATAAACCCGGCAACAAGGATAAACATGAGAATAAGTGGTATACCACCAATCCCCATCCTCTGTAAAAAACTCAGCACCACTTACTGACATGATGAGACCTAGGTTCGTTTGGCTAAAGTAGGCCACAAATTGACCTGCCACAAAGGCTAGTACAATATACGTTCCCATGGATGCCATCGTATCTGATAATTGGTTAGCCACGTCTTTGTCAGACTTAATTTCTTCTGTAATTCTTCCGTAAACGTAACCTGGCACATAAAACATAATGAGAATGACAGGTACCAATGAACTGAAGAAAGGAGATTGGATCACTTGACCCTCTGGTCCCCGTAACGGCCCCCATTCTGGAACAATGAGGAGGGAAATAGCAGCTATTGTTAGGATAAACGCAAGTCCTGCACCCTTCAGGCCTTTCTTTTCAATCTCTTTTAAGGAATCGGCTTTTTCCTTAATGCCTCCTTCATATTTTCCAAGACGTGGTTCCACGATGTTTTCCGTAACAAATGTACCCACTAAGGTAAGGACAAAAACAGACACCACCATAAAATAGTAGTTCATGGCGATATTCATTCCTTCAGCATATACTGGATCCCATGTTGCTGCGGCTGCAATCGTTAAATCACCAAGCAACGGGTCCAAGGAAGTTGGCAACAGGTTCGCACTGAATCCCGCAGAAACTCCCGCAAAGGCTGCCGCTAATCCGGCCAACGGGTGACGCCCTAAGCCAGCAAACAAAACAGCTCCCAATGGTGTTAACACAACATAGCCTGCATCTGCTGCCATGCTGGACATGATTCCTCCAAACACTAGAGCAGCCGTAATTAACTGCTTCGGGACAGACATTACTAACGCCCTCAATGCGGCAGAAATGAGGCCAGATCTTTCAGCAATACCGATCCCGAGCATTGTGACGAGTACCGTACCCAATGGGGCAAAGTTTACAAAGTTACTTACGGCATTTTGAAAAATGTACCTAATTCCTTCTGCACTAAGTAGATTCTGAACTTGAATAATTTCATCATTTGTAGGGTCTGGATGCTGCACCTCCGTCCCTAAAGTACTAAAGATCCATGAAAATATAATTACAGCTATTGCAAAATAGGCAAATAGTGTAATGGGGTGTGGAAGCTTATTCCCCACTCTTTCAATGGTGTCTAAGGACCGGAGAATGAATCCTTTTCTTTCAGGCACAAGTGATCCCTCCTTAAATAATGTATCCAATTATTGCTTTTCTTGGTTGACTAGTCCCAAAAAAGAACTTTCGAAATTAACATACCCACTTTCCGAGTTTTTAAAAGTGAGATTGAACTATGACTTTTGTTATAGAAATACATAGGTTGATGGTTAATTGGTACTGATTGATGGTTAATCCAGAGGTATTGATGGTTAAACGGCGTCTGTTGATGGTTAAACCAGGGGGTTGATGTTAAACGGTACGTCTGTTGATGGTTAAACCAGGGGATTGATGATTAATCGGCGTCTGTTGATGGTTATTCGAGGGGGATTGATGGTTATTCTGCATCCATTGATGGTTAATCCAGTGGTATTGATGGTTAATCGGCGTCTATTGATGGTTGGCATACTTTTATTGGAAAACCTAAATGTTCCCTCACAAATTACATCATGCCCCTGCACAATAAAAACATATTTGAGTATCCCTCTAGCACAGAATCATTAATTAATTCATTTAGATGGTAACGTGTTGATGAGATCTCCTCGAACTCGCTTTCCGCGGGCAACGCCTCAGCCTCCTCGGGAAAACCCACCCTGCGGGGTCTTCAGCCGTTGCTTTTCCCGCAGGAGTCTCGTTCGCTTCGATCTCATCAACACTTTAATCCGAAGAATAATCACATTCTGAGTAAAAGATACTCATAAAAACATATATAAAAGAACTAAAAAAAGGGTTGCCAATGGTACTAAACCATTGGACAAACCCTTTTGTATAATACGGAAGAATCAATCCTCCACATTATTAATTATTGAAAATTCAGCTCTAGTTTCCTCAGCAGATCCTCATCCATTTCTCCAGATACAATGGACTGCATATCGAAGTCGATGCCAAGCTTTTCTTGATAATGAGCCCTATCTTCTTCATAGAGGACGCCAGTAACTAATCCTTGGTGAGAGCGGACGGCTGCCAACGCCTCTTCACGGGTGTTGAACGGCTCTTCGAACTTCGTTAAATTATCCTTATAAAAATCATACGTGTTGATTTTGTTGAACGTCACACATGGACTGAAAATATTTACATGGGCAAAGCCTTTATGCTCAACTGCCCTTGCAATGATATCATTCATTTGTTTAATGTCCCCAGCAAAACCTTGGGCAACGAAGGTTGCACCATTGGCAATGGAAGTAGAAATTGGATCAACAGGGTATTCCTTATTCCCATCCTTCGTTGTTTTTGTTACGAAACCGTGGGCACTCCGAGGTGACGTTTGCCCTTTCGTCAAGCCGTAGATATTATTATCCATAACGATATAGGTCATATCGATATTCCTACGTGAAGCATGGACAAAATGTCCGAGACCGATACCGTATCCGTCTCCATCTCCACCTGATGCAATAACCTTCAAATCAGGATTACCCATTTTTGTCCCTTGAGCAACAGGTAAGGATCTCCCGTGTATTGTATGGTAGCCGTTTGTTCGAACGTATTCGGAAACCTTCCCTGAACAGCCAATCCCTGAAATGATGGCGAACTCATGAGGCTCATAACCTAAAGATATAATCGATTTTTGTATACCAGCCATTATACTGAAGTGACCGCAACCAGGACACCATGTTGGTTGGTCTCCCCTTAAGTCCTTTAAAGTTGCCATGAAATCAACTCCTTCACTTGTTTTACAATGGATTTTACTGTAAATGGGTTGCCGTCATATTGGGTAATGGCCTCTGCCTTGCCGTGAATCGGCATGTGTTGTTTCAACAGTTGTAGTAGTTGGCCAGTGTAGTTGTTTTCCACCGTAACAACCTGCTTCCCTTGTAAAAGAGACTCTAGCTCATGGACTGGCATCGGATAAAGCTGCTGAATGTGAAGGTGAGAAACCTTCATTCCCTCTTGATTTAAAAGCACCGCTGCTTCTTGAATCATTCCATAGGTAGAGCCCATTCCAACTAACACCATATCGGAATCTTCTACCCCCGGATCGTATTTGTACGGTTCTTGGATGACAGCATCCTTAATTTTTTCCAGACGCTTCTTCATCATGTTAATACGGTTAACTGTGTCTTCGGAGATATACCCGCTTTCATCATGCTCGTTGGAGCTCGTTGTGTGAACAGCATGGGGCATACCAGGTTTTGGTCGTGGAGATACACCATCCTCCGTAAAACGGTACCGCTTGAAATGTGTTTCACCGAATTCCTTCGCTTCTTCGTCTGTTATTAGTTTTCCGCGGTCAATTGGAACTCGTTTAGCATCGAATGGTGGTACTGTCATTTTATTCATTGACAGCCCCAGGTCCAACCCTACCACAACTGGACATTGGTATTTATCTGCTAGATTAAAAGCTTCTGCTGCAATATAGAAGGCATCCTCGATGGTTGCAGCGTACAATACGATTCTAGGAATCTCTCCATGGGTTCCGAAGATCATCTGATTTAAATCACTTTGTTCATGTTTTGTCGGCAATCCTGTCGAAGGGCCTCCCCGCTGGGAGTTAACAACAACAATCGGGACTTCACTCATCCCGGCCATTCCCAACGCTTCCGTTTTCAAGCTTAACCCAGGTCCAGACGTAGAGGTCATGGCACGGGTACCACTATAGCTCGCACCAATAGCGAAGCAGAGGCCTGCTATTTCATCCTCCACCTGCATAACCGTACCGCCTACCTTTGGCAGTTCATCTGCAAGCCATTCCATGACTTCACTGGCAGGTGTAATCGGATAGGCACTTAAGTACCTGCACCCTGCCATTAAACTACCAAATGCCGTTGCTTCATTCCCAGAAATAAATAAGTGGTTTGGCTCTGGTGGAACCACCAAGGCATTAACGAGATTTGCTACATGCGTATTCGTTAATTCATACCCCTTCAACACGGCTTGCTTATTGGATGAGATCACATCATTTCCTTTTTTCGCAAAAATCTCTTCAATAAATCCATGTAAAATATCTACCGGCAGGTCTACTAAAGCAGCACTAACTCCTACTGCAATCATATTTTTTGCCATTGGATTGCCTAATTGTTTCGCAATTTCCTTTAATGGTACCGTTAACACCGTATAAGTTGTTCCACTATCTGTTTTCCCATTTTCGACAGAAACATCTTTTCCTTCCTGAATGACCAATGCCCCTTGATTTAACGATTCACTGTTGATTGGGAACGTTTCCTTGTCTAGGCAAAGTAAAATATCAATGCCATCCCCAGAATAGTAATTACGATCCTTTGTTGCCTTAATCTTATAATTCGTATGACCGCCTTTGATTCGGGACATAAACTGTTTGTACGTTGAGACGGAATAACCGAAACGCACCAGTGTTCTAGCAAACAATTCACCGGTGGAATCTACTCCTTCCCCTTGCTGTCCCCCTACCATCCATTCAATAGAATTCCTCACAGCAAGACAAACCTCCTTTGAGAATTTAATTTATTTTGAGTAGAGAAAAACCTTCATTGATGACAGCGTTTTCAACTTCTATGTTGAATTCCCCTACTTAAAAACATATCCACAGTTACAATAGTTAAAATATTTAGTATTATCATTCTATTACAAAATCACAAAAAACACAAAGCATTTAAAAACCTCACTAATAATAGGCACTAGTGAGGTTTCATTCATGGTGTTATACAATTTATTTCCATCTGTATTACATTCATTATATCAATACTTCTCAGGAAAAATGCTAGATTTTTTAAGGGAAATCTTTTATTTTATCCCACAAGGCAAGTATAACGAAAAAATCACAAATAATCACTTACAGAAACTAGCTCACCATTAGGAAAGGAGGTTGATGTGAGCAATTCTGCAACAACGGAAGCAACCACTTCTGGAGAAAGAAGTTTACCTTCCTCTTTATAATCAATAAATCTGTCAACTTGGGCGAAATCCTTTCGATTACTGGAACGAATCTGTGCTTGCATGTCCGTATCGATAATGCCTGGTGCAAAGGAAACAACCTGGACAGGGTGAACTTGGTTTAACTGCAATTGCTCCAATGAAGCAATTTGACTCATCATATTTACCCCTGCCTTGGCAGCTCCGTAACAACTCCATCCAAATACAGGATTACTGCCAGCACCAGAAGAAATATTGATAACTCTTTTATCGCAGTTTAAATTCTCTGCCTCTTGAATAAACCTTGAAGTTAAGAGCATCGGTGCCATGAGATTAACATTCATGCTCGTGATTATTTCCTCAGTTTCACAGCGATCGATTGGTTTCATTGGCGAAAGGGTTCCTGCATTATTAATGAGGTGAACACTTTTTATTCCCTGACGATCAATTTTTGCAAAAATCGAATCTATTAAGCTGTTCATTTGTTCTACATTACTTAGATCAAATGGAATAAAGTCGATTTTTTCAGCCTTATTCATCAGTTCCTCAATTGCTTTCCCTTTGGCTCTCGACACACAAATAAGATGATAATCCAAAGCGTGAAGTTTCTTTACTAACGCATTCCCCAATCCTCGGGATGCCCTGTAATAATTGCGTAATTCAACAGTTTCACACCTCTTCCTTTTCTTTACCTACTGCTACTATAACACGTTTGTCCTACTACAACCTAAGGCTTATACTTACTTAATTAGATAGGTTTATTTTCTAATTTGGAATTATCTGCTATGATGAAGGAAAGAAATTGCAATGCAGGAGGGCAGGCATGACAAAGGGACAAGGTTGGATTATTGCACGATTTTTTCTCATCACTATCGTTACAATTGCATTTTTTTGGGGTTTAGCTTGGCTTTTCTCCGTTTCATATCCATTTTGGATTGCAACAATCCTCGTATGGATGTTTCTCCCTTTAATTCGAGTAATGAGAACTAAAGTAAAGCTACCAAATAGCTTAGCCGTGCTGTTTGCTCTCCTGATCGGATTAAGTACAATTGCTTCAATCGTCACGGGTATTGTTTTCCTAATTATAATAGGAGTACGTCGTCTTTCTGAGCACGTACCAAATTGGATAGAACAAGCTTCCATCCAAGTTCAATTATTTTTTAACGAAAGTATCTTACCTTTATGGCACCGTGTTACGGGGTTTATGGATTCCCTGACTCCTGAGCAGCAAATGACCTTACAGGAAGGCATCACTACTTTAGGAAGTCAGTTAGCAACTATGTTTGGAGAAGCTGGACAGAAAATTGCCGATGGTCTAACCCATTTAATTATGGCTGTACCAACTTTTTTAATCGGATTTCTATTTATTTTTCTTGCCTTTTACTTTATTGGCAAGGACTGGGAGACCATGTCTAAAAAAGTAAGGGATGGTGTACCTGCTGGCTTCATCAAAAAAGCAAGGGAATTCCGCAGAATGTTCAGCCATCGCGTATTAGGCTATTTACGGGCCCAAGTTATTTTAATGGGAATTGCTTCAATTATTGTACTCATTGGCCTTTCCATTTTACGCATTGAACAAGCCTTAACGATAGCCCTAATCGTGGGAATTGCAGAAATACTCCCCTATTTAGGTTCAGGAACCATTTTAATACCTTGGCTTATTTATGCCTTTGTGACTGGAGATATTAGTCTCGGAATTGGACTAGCCATTACTTACGGAGTAACAGTCGGAGTTCGACAATCCATTGAACCGAAGGTGTTATCCAAGAGTATGAATTTGAATACACTGGCTGTCCTCATCTCCTTGTTTGTGGGCTTTCAAATTTTTGGGATTGTCGGTGTATTTATCGGTCCATTCGTCCTCGTGATCTTAGTTATTTTAAAGGACATTGGTCTTGGAAAAACTATGTGGGATTTTGTTATTCATGGTTGGTCAGATGACCAGAACAAGAAGTAATTATTGAACACACTCTATTAAAACCATATTGACGTATTGATCATGATGTCAAAAAACTGTCAAACGATCTTCACAATTATATGTTGTTGTGAAGGTCGTTTTCTTTTATAATTTAATTGATAATGATTATCAATTTCAAACAACTGAGAGTTAGGAGTGAGGGCAATGGCCTCTTTACTTGTGATTGGCGGAGACAAGCTGGGATCTATTCCTGGGAATTTAAAATCGATGGGTTTTCATGAGGTCATGCATCTTGATGGCCGAAAAGTACAAATGGTAAAGCGGGAAATCCCCGATAATATAGATCTTATTTTAATCCTGACAGATTTTATCAATCATAATTTAGCAAAAAAAATTAAGGATAAGGCTAGCAAAAAGAACGTACCCATTTGTTTTGCAAGAAGATCCTGGTGTTCTATTTACACTGCCCTAGTATCCTGTGACAATGCATGTGCAAAGTGTCCATTTCTAAAGGGCTGTTCACAAGTATCGTCCTACTAAATTAGCTTATCCTGCAAAGCAAACTGTCAATTGGAGTTTTATTAATGAGGTGATGGGAATGGCACCACGTGTTTTTAATCAAGTAAGCGAAATTGAGGTTGAAAGAACCTCAATTGAAGATATTCAGCAGCTTATCAATGAGGTCATGTACAAAATTATTAACGAAGCTGAATTTGACACGAAGAAGGCTCTCGATATTTTATATAAAGAATGCCACCCTTGTGTAACGAAATTATTCTCCTCCTCTGCTGATTTTTTCTTAAAAATGGCAGCAATAGTAGATTACATATTGCAGATTGTACCTAAGCTTATGTCTTTTATGTTGAGATATGTAGTGGAATTGGACGGAGTTTACGTGTTTGTGGGGACTAATAAGTCGAGCTCAAACCAGCTAGAAGCGTGGTTGTTTCTGGCAGAAGAGAATGAAAATAAAGTCTCTTTAGAACAAAAACTACAATCCATGATGGCAGAACTGGAGGCTCAACGTTGGAGCTGCTACCTCTATTCCATCGAATCAGGAAATATGAAAGCTTTCCATAGCAAGAATTAATGTTACCTCCCTCCACCAGGCTTCTTCTCAAGGAAGCCACCTGGTGGAGTTTTTTACTTTATCTAGAGTTGGTATAAACCCTTTTTTCTTCGGAAGTAATTTTTAGCTAAGGTAGGCTTCTCATCTAGAAATCAAGGTAACATCATTAATTCTTCGTTCCACCATGAATTCCGGCCATTCGATTGGCGCTTTTTCCCAAGTGAGGCCTTGGTCTTCTGAAACAAATACGCCCCGGTTGTTTACTGCATAAAAGTTGTTGGGTTCCTCAGGGTGCGAATGAAGATGAAGAACGGTTGATTCTTCTGGAGATGGTAAGCCATCAGTCACCCGAGTCCATATTTCCTCCTTCGCTGTTTTCCTGAACAAAACTGTTTTTGCCCCCTCAGGACGGTATGCACTTCTTGGTCCCTCTGCTCCAGATGCAATAACTGTTTCCGGATCTGCAGGCGATACAGCTACATGGACTAAATACGTATAAGGGGCCAACCCCTCATTTATAGTTTCCCAAGTCGTACCCTTATCTCTACTCTCAGCGTAACCTCCACCCCCTGCCTCATATATTCGGTTTGGCTCATTTGGATGAAGTTTTATCGTATGACAATCGAACTGAGATCCTTCTTTCCTATCCTCGAACGTTTCCCCACCGTCTAAACTTCGCATAACTCCCCCTAATTCAATGCCAGTCAACAAAAAGTTTTCTTCCCCATATCCGACGGCAATATCCTGAACATGATGAGTATAGGGGCGTGGTGGGAAAAACCAAGTTGATTTTGATGGCAACTGTAAAAGGGCTGGAAAACTCGTCCATGTCTTTCCACCGTCAATGGATTTGTATAGATTACTCGGTTCTGTTCCTGCATAAACTGGTGAGATTCCGTTAACCCCTTTATTTGGACTTACTCTGATTGTCATGACTCGATTGGAAAAAACAGTTTCGCCTATTCGTTCCCATGTGGCTCCATTATCCTTACTTTTCCAAAGCCCGTGATCGAAAGTTCCGGCATAAAGAGTACCACTGTTTTCATCAAAGGCGACGGACTGCATATCCCCTACTGGATGAGTATGGTGCTGTAATGACCATCCCTTAGATGATTTTCCGACTTTAATAAGATCTTTCGATGATACAATAAATAATTCCATTCCATAATTACTCCTCTCTCAAAATAATATCCCGCTTCTACATTGGGCTCCCTCTCAATAGTGAAATTGAAATTACATGGGAGCGCTGTTAATTTTCCATTTAATGTGACCTATAATCTGTATATGTGTTGCCTTCTATGTCAATAGGTAAACTTCCTCCTACATTACGTATTTATTTACTATTAATACAAAAACGCATGCTATTTACGAGAAACAGCATGCGCAAGGACTAAATAAATAATCGATGAGGCTTTTAATCTATTATTGGGTAAATTTGACTGATAAATAAATCATCTTCTTCTCTTTCTGCTGCTTGGTACTCTTCAATAAAGGTGTACAAAATTCGTAGATCATCCTCTGATAATTGATCAATGAGCCGAAGGACCTCTGTTTTAGTTACCATCATGAGTACCTCCTTCATGTTTAATTGAAGCCTCCCTAGTAATCCTCTACCCGAAAAAGAAGGTTTTTAAGCGCAGTTCACATAATTTTCAAAGAAAAGCCTAGCAACTGCCTAACCACTAAGCTAAGTTAATTATTTTTTAGCTGCTTCTATTTCTTCTACTAAAATTGATAGCTCTGTCCAACGGTCCATCGCTTTTTCTAAATCCTCATCCACTTTTTTTGTCTCGTCGTATAAGTCACGAATTCGATCAATGTCGCTACCTGCATCCACGATTTCCTTCTCCAGACCTTCCTTTCTTTCTTCTAGGCCGGCAATGCGGTCCTCAATCTCATCCCATTCCTTCTGATCCTTGTAGGATAGTTTTTTAGGTTTTGATTGGGTGGCAGGCTTTTCTTGCTGCTTTTTTTCCTGCTCCCGGGAAAACTCTTGGCCTTGCTGTCTTTTCCGTTCCTCCAACCACTCAGAATACGCTCCAAAATAACGGGATACTTTCCCGTTCCCCTCAAAGACTAGGAGCTTCTCCACAACCCGGTCAAGAAAATACCGATCATGGGAAACCGTAATCACTACCCCTGGGAACTGATCTAAATAATCTTCCAAAACAGACAACGTTTGTGTGTCTAGGTCATTTGTAGGCTCATCTAAAAACAGCACATTCGGCTCACCCATCAAGACTTTCAGTAAATATAGTCTTCGCCTCTCCCCGCCAGATAATCGGTTAATATATGTCCATTGCTGAGAACGGGGAAATAAGAAACGCTCAAGCATTTGTTCCGCCGTGATTACTTGGCTGTCAACGGTATGAACAACCTCTGCCACATCTTTTATATAATCAATCACCCGTTTCGAAGAATCTAAATCGTCGTGATCCTGGGTATAATAACCAATTTTTACCGTTTCTCCAACCTCTACCACCCCAGAGTCAGGTGTGATCCTACCAGCAATCACATTGAGGAGGGTTGACTTGCCTGTTCCGTTCGGGCCGATTATACCTAGTCGCTCCCCTGGTATGACGAGATAATCAAGATTCTTAAACAAGGTAGTCCCTTCAAAAGCTTTCGTAATTTGCTGAAGCTCAATGACTTTTTTCCCTAGTCTTATTGATCCGATGGCAAAATCTAAATCTCCTTTTGCAATTGCGTGTGTTTCATCCTGGAGTTTTTCCACCCGCTGTATTCGTGCCTTCTGCTTTGTTGTCCTCGCCTTCGCTCCCCGCTTTAACCAAGCTAATTCTCTTCTTAAAATATTTTGCCGCTTGGACTCCCTATGCTCTTCAATCTCTTCTCTTTCCGCTTTTTTTTCTAAAAACATTTCATAATTGCCTTCATATTGGTAAAGATTCCCTTGGTCTAACTCGAAAATCCGGTTCGTTACTCGATTTAAAAAATAGCGATCATGAGTTATTAATATTAATGCACCTGGATACTGAGCTAAAAACTGCTCCAGCCACTCGATTGTTTCATTATCTAAATGGTTGGTAGGCTCATCAAGGAGGAGTATATCAACTGGTTGTATTAACGCTTTCGCAATCGCTACTCTTTTTTTTCTGACCACCTGAAAGGTATTTAACTTGTTTCGAAAAGTCCTTAATACCTAGCTTCGTTAAAACCGTTTTGGCAATGGTATTGGCTCCCCATGCATCAGCCTCATCCATTTTTTGCTGAAGGGACGCCGCCCGCTTTTGTAAAGATTCATCCATTGGATTTTCTTCAAGGGCAAGAAGTGCCGTTTCATATTCACGCATGACCCGCATAATAGTTGCGTCTCCGTAATAAACTTGTTCAAGTACCGTTAACTCCTCCTGTAATTGAGGCTCCTGAGGTAGGTATTCCATCTGAAATTCATTGGCATGAATGATTTCCCCTCCATCTTTTCCATCGATGCCTGCCAGCACCTTTAATAGGGTGGATTTCCCTGTGCCGTTAACACCGATGAGACCAATCCGTTCTTTTGTCCCGACAGTGAAGGTGATATGATCAAATAACTGTTTTTCTCCGTACGTTTTATGTAAATTTTCTGCTCGCAATATACTCATGATTATCATTCCTCATTCTAGTCTGTTATCTATTGTATCGAAAAAAAGGTATGGTGGTAGTACATCGGTTTAAGGGGAAGCATTTTTCTTTTTTTAAAAAATATGAAACAAAAAAGACGTTTTTTACCCGTAAAAAGTTTATAATAGAAGATAGATAGAATAACAAAACTTCCTCACAGAATATGATGACCACTATGATGGAAGAATCTATCACAATTAAAGAGGTGATTTACTTTGTTACAAATGTTATTAATGAGCGCCTTATTAGCTATCCTTTTTTTACCATTACAATTGGAGTGGTATAAGTCTCCATTATTTAGAAGATGGCTTGTTCCAAGGTACATAATCGGGTTCGTATACGGGTTGGGTTTGTTCTATTTAGGCTTATTAGACCAATCTATTTCTGCAATCATCGTGTCCTATGTACCAATTATCGGTATTACGTTGATGATTGACAACAGCCTTGTCTTTTCTATCCAAAAATCGTTTCGGAAGCGTCCTGCCTTAATTGGGGCTGGATCAGGGTTTGTACTTCTAGTAGCCTTTTCTTTGTTTTGGATAATGCAACCGCTGTTCTTAGCCGATGCTAAATTCAATATTGCCGGTGGTGAAGAAGTAACGGTGGAGGAGCTATCTCCTGTTAGTGAGCAACATATTCCGGTCGTTCCCCCTAGCTTTGCTAGATACCGTTCCGATATTATAATGGGACAGTTAGATAATCCGGCTTTTTACAACTTAGGGGAAACAAGAATTCAGCGTTATGATGGTTCCCTTTATTGGGTAACACCGATTGAATATGATGGTTTGTTTCGCTGGATCCGAAGTGACGCAGCACCAGGTTATATTCTTGTTAGTGCTGAGAATCCACGAGAGGAACCGGAATTAGTCTTAACACCCATGACTTATGTTCCATCCGCATTTTTCCATGAGAATTTAGAGCGTCACGTTCGAATGGCTTATCCTGATGTATTGATGCTAGACACTACCTTTGAAATTGACGATGATGGCAATCCATTTTACATTGTCAGCTATGGACATTACACAGAATTCCGTCGCGTTGCCGATGTAGATGGAATTATTATTGTCGACCCTCTGACGGGGGAAATGGAAAACTATGCAAAGGAAGATGCACCTGAGTGGGTGAACCGAATTTACCCACCCCACATTGCATCAGAACGAAACCTTTGGTTTGGTATATATAAGCAAGGGATTGTAAACAGATTTTTTTGGTCGGGAAGGTTTGACGGAACCGACGCAATGGGGTATTGAAGATTCCGTTGTTGGAGTTGTGAACCGAGACCTGCAACAAAGTTGGTTTACGGATCATATGCGTCTCCGTGGAGAAGGAACTATTTCTCAATCTATGGTTGGGTTTACAATGTTTGATGCTCGTACGGGAGAACTAAGTTATTTCCGTGATGCAAGTGGTATGCTTAACGGGCGTACGGCTATGAACTTAGCGGAACGTACTTTTGTGCGGGACGATTATGTTGCTGGAACACCTTCTTTATATAATATTTATGGACAGTATACGTGGGTTGTTCCATTGATGGACCGAAACTCCGTGTTGCGTCAAATTATGCTTGTAAATGCAAGTAGTGAGAGTGTGACAGGACATGGGGAAACAAAGCGAGAAGCATTCAGCGCCTATCAATTGGCTTTGTCTACACGAATTGACGAAAACATCGTGCCTGGAGAAATTACAGATTTAGTAGAAGTCACAGCTGTGGTGGAGCGGGTATATAAATGGGACCGGGAAGATAATGTTACGGTGAGGTTGCTTGTGGAAGGTTATGATAGGATATTTACAGTAAATGCCTCTGCCTATCCACGTGCTGTATTTATTGAGCCAGGGGATGAAATAACGATTCGATTCATGGATGCTGGCGAAGAAGTCCAGGCGATTGAGGAGCTTGATTATTAGGGAAAGCTGTTTTTAGGAGTTACTATGTTTAATTTTTTTGGGTGTTAGGTAAAAAAATATAAATTACCCCACGGAATATTGCATTCCGCGGGATTTTTTGTGATTGGTGATTTTATGAGGGAGGCAACAGAAAACTTGTGGTAGTTTTCAGGTCCACTTGTCCGTTCCAGAGCGTGCTACGGACACGTCACCCCTTTTTTCCACTCCACCTGTCCGTAGCACCCTCCATCTGACTTTACCACCCCAATTTTCTCCACCCAAAAAGAGGATACCTCAAAAGGAGAAACTCACTCCTTTGAGACACCCTCTCCAAACACACTTACACGAACTAACCCAAAATCCGATGATACAAGCTCTTCGCTTTCGAAATATCATTCGTACCATGGACCAACACACGTCCATCCTTAAAGAAAACCAACCGGTGTTCCCCTTCTGCGTAGGACAACAAGTATGGATTTTGCTGTACCGTTCCACCAAGACTAGAAAGAACCTTCTCCAGCCCATCCAAATCTCGCTCCATACGCTTCGGTGGACGGATTTGTACCGTATTCCTCCCGCAAAGAACCGTTGATTTCGTCTGCTGATCGTAGTCCAAATATGGATATGTTGGTTCCTCGCCACAAGATTTACAGCCAGACTTTTTTACCGCTCCAACATTAATGGCCATTTGCTCATTTTTCCATAAATCAAAGGATACTAACTTTTTGCGCAAAGCAACCCAGTCCTCAACTAATATCTTTAAAGCTTCCGTGGTCTGGTAGGATACGACCATTTGTACGACAGGTCCGATCACCCCTGCTGTATCACAGGTGGCGCCCCCCATGGGAACAGTCTCCAGTAAACAGCTTAAACAAGGCGTTTCACCAGGCAATATGGTGTAGCTCAATCCATAACTGGATACACATGCCCCATAAATCCAAGGGAGCTTATATTTTTGGGCAATATCATTTATCAATAATCGCGTGTCAAAATTATCTGTTCCGTCGACGATTAAATCGACACCCTCGATTAATTGCTCCATCTCTTCCTTCGTTACATCCATGACATGACTGTTTATTTTCACATCCGAATTCACTTCAGAAAGACGTTCCTTGGCAGCGACCGCTTTCGGCATCCGATCGATGGCATCCTGCTCTTTGTATAGCTGTTGGCGCTGCAGGTTACTGAACTCCACATAATCTCGGTCAACGATCGTTAATTCGCCAATACCTGCACGTACCAAGTTTTCAGCATTGCCAGTACCTAATGCTCCAGCACCAATGACAAGCACATGCTTTTCCCGGATTTTTCGCTGTCCTTCTTCCCCTATAAATGGAAAGAGTATTTGTCTTGAATAACGGTCATTACTCATGGCAAAAACGCTCCTCTTCTATCATCCACCGCCTACAAAATGAACAAGTTCAATGCGGTCCCCATCCTGAACAGTTGTTTCATCATGTTTATCCTTGTCGACGATGTTTTCATTTAACTCCACAATTACTACTTTATTATTTAATTCATAATAACTCAATAGCTGTGAAACTGTCGTTATATTTTCAGGATGTTCACTTTGCTTACCATTTACTTGTAAGATCACTTTCGCTCACCTGCTTCCTAGAAGTTTTACATAATTCTTTATAGATATCAACGGGTCCTCCGCTTCCAGTAACCCAGACATAATAGCAATTCCTCCTGCACCAGCATCCATTACTTGCCCTGCGTTTTCCGGCTTAATCCCACCAATGGCAATGACAGGGATGGACACGGCTCGTGCCACTTTCTCCAGATTTCCAATTCCCCTAGGTGAGAGCCCAGGCTTCGATTGCGTGGGAAAAATATGGCCGTATAAGAGGTAATCAGCCCCTGCTCCTTCCGCATCCACTGCTTCTTCTACGGAATGAACAGATTTTCCAACCTTTAACATGGGGAAATGGGCTTTGACAGCCTCCACAGCGAGACTGTGGTATGCCAACTGTACACCAGCAGTCATCGATACGGCAGCCACATCCACTCGGTCATTAATTATAATCTTAGAGGTTGGAATTCTCTGCACCTTTAGAACTTCCACAGCTTCTAATAAATCCTGCGCTGTAAACGTTTTTTCCCGCAAGTGAAAATAGTCAACATAAGGTTCAAGAATTGCTGCCTTGTGGGCAAACTGCTCCATCGTTAGCTTGCCGTTTGAAATAACATGAATTTCTGCCTTTCCCCTATTCACCTAACTCACCACCAATCATTCCACGGAAAAACTCCCAACCAAATACGAGCCTAAATTAGCTGCCAGTCTTTCACAACAGGCTGGTAGCCTTTTGATTTTAATAATTGTTTTATTTCTTCTACAGATCTATCGTCAGAGATTTCAAATTGACTTTGTGTTACATCCGGTTCAGAATAGCCTCCAACCACGGTGGAAGAGGCCGCTGACATTTTCGTAACTCCTAATGGAATTAAATGGTCACGAAATTCCGGTGTTTCCCTTGTTGAAATGTTAATCCCTGCCCTTGGCAAGAATAAACGAATGGCTAGCATGGCCTGCACCAAATTTTTGTCAGTCACATTTACCTTCGGCTGGAAACTACCTGCATGGGGGCGCATACGCGGGAAAGAAACGCCAACTTCTGTCTCCAAAAACTTGTTTTGCAAATAGCTTGCGTGCAGTCCGGCAATAAAGCTTTCCTTGCGCCACTCATCCATTCCAAGTAAAGCACCAATATTTAGGGAGCGCATCCCAGCCAAAGCACCCCGTTCCGGAGTATCCAAGCGGTAACGGAAATCCTTTTTCGGGCCAGCAACATGAATGTCCCGGTAAATTTCCTCGTTATATACTTCCTGATAAACAGTTAAGCCGTCCACGCCGTGCTTAAACAATTCTTCATACTCGTCTTGGTCTAACGGTTGAATTTCAATGGCTATTGATGAAAAATATTTCTTCAATACCTGTAAACTTTCTTTTAAATAGTCAACGGATGAATGAAGTTTTGACTCTCCAGATAAGAGAATGATATGTTTTATGCCCATGCCAGCAATAACTTTCGCTTCCCGTTCCACTTCTTCCATTGTCAACCTACGGCGAGGAAAATCGTTATTAAAGCTGAAACTGCAATATTTACAAATATTCACGCAGTAATCAGACAAATATAACGGCAAGTAAAGCTGCATTGTTCTGCCGAAATGCTGTAACGTCAGTTGGTGGGCCTTTTGTGCCATTTCCTCTAAATAGTTTTCCGCCGCCGGTGATAGAAGGGTAAAATAGTCTTCCTCCGTCAAGCGTTCCTTTTGTAGTACACGTTTTACATCTAAATCAGTCACGCCCTCGAACATCTTATCAAAGGGCAGTTCCTTTACTTGTAAGAACTTATCGTAAAAACTCAATGTTAAAACTTCCTTTCCTTTTAGGGTAAGTCTTTCCCCATCATGGAGAAATTAAGGGAATTTCTATCATTACCTACTAAACTATTAATCTACCCTAAAAAACCAGTTAACGGAGATGATGCCTTTGCAGTAGTTGAAACTGGTCCCAGCCCTGCCAAATAGCCCATTCTTCCAGCCTTCACGGCATAATCAAAGGCTTTTGCCATTTCCACAGGATTTCGAGCCGTTGCAATTGCCGTGTTGACTAACACCGCATCTGCACCCATTTCCATCGCTTCCGCTGCTTCTGACGGTTTACCGATCCCTGCATCCACTACAATCGGCAGGTCCATCTCATCGATCATAATTTGAATCATTTCCTTCATACGAATACCTTTATTTGAACCAATTGGTGCCCCTAATGGCATGATTGCGGCCGCACCAGCATCTCTCATGCGTTTTGCTGCCATAAGATCTGGACTCATATAGGGAAGAACAACAAATCCTTCGTTTGCCAAAATCTCGGTTGCCTTTGTCGTTTCTTCGTTGTCTGGAAGCAAATATTTGTTATCAGAAATCACTTCGATTTTAATCCAATTTCCCATGCCTACTGCCTTTGCTAAGCGAGCAATACGGACTGCTTCCTCCGCATTTCTTGCGCCAGATGTATTCGGCATGAGTGTCATTGTTTTTGGAATGTCGTGTAAAATGTCCTCTTCCTTCGCTTCCATGTTTACACGGCGCAATGCTACTGTCACCACTTCTGAATTAGAAGCACGCATCGCTTCCCCCATTTGTTTATGATCAGCAAACTTACCTGTTCCTACGAATAACCGGTTCGTCAGCTCTTTTCCTCCAATTGTTAAAACATCTTTCATTGTAAGTCCTCCTCATATAGTAAGTATGCACCCAAGCTGTCAGTAAGCGACATATCATAGAAAAAGCTCACCCGAAAGGATGAGCTTGATAAACGATGATAATGATTACGTTTATACTCGCTTCCCTCCGTTGGCATTAACCAATTCAGGTTCAAAGGGTCGGAATTATCCTCTCAGCCAATTTCAAATGGCACCCCCAGCTATAGTTTAAATCTAAACTTATGATAACAGACATAGAGCCGATTGTGAACCGCGACAACTTTTTGGTAAATCATGGATACGTCCATTAGACGATAGTTACTTAAGCAAACTGTCGACATGGGGAAATGGGTTATGATACGATACAATTATGTTGAAGGGAGAACTTCAACATCCACTAGGGGTGCTATGACAGCTGAGACAAGGATTCCCTTGATCCCTTTGTACCTGATCTGGATCATGCCAGCGTAGGAAAGTGGAACGGCCATTTTAGAATGGAAAAACAGAGTTGAACCTCTTCCACAAGGGAAGTACACTCACCGTTCCTGCGATTGGAGCGGTGTTTTTTATATTACATAAAGGATAGGTGATGATTATGATTGCGAGAGCGTTAACGATTGCAGGCTCAGACAGCGGCGGCGGAGCAGGGATTCAGGCTGATATAAAAACTTTTCAAGAGCTTGGTGTTTTTGGTATGAGCGCCATTACAGCAATAACAGCACAAAATACGTTAGGTGTCCAAGGTGTTTATCCCCTGGACACAAAGGCATTAGAACAACAAATAACCTCTGTCGCTGACGACCTTGGTGTGGATGCCGTTAAGACTGGCATGCTTTTTGATGAAGAGCGAATTCGTTTAGTAGCGGAAAAAATCCAGTTCTATAATTGGAAAAACGTTGTAGTGGATCCAGTTATGATTGCCAAAGGTGGGGCGTCTCTTTTAACAGACAACTCGGTCGACGCCATGATTAAGGAGCTTTTACCATTAGCTATGGTTGCTACACCCAATATACCAGAGGCAGAAGCAATCACAGGTCGCAGTATACGTACGATGGATGATCGAAAAAAAGCAGCAGAAGATTTCCTGAAAATGGGGGTTGGTAGTGTTGTCATTAAAGGCGGTCATGGTGATGGCAGTACGGCTACAGTTGACTTATATTTCGATGGTGTAAATTACACCTATTTAGAATATCCACGGGTAGATACGAAAAACACTCACGGGACAGGATGCTCCTTTGCATCTGCCATTACAGCAGAACTGGCAAAAGGAACACCGTTAGTAGAAGCAATCAAACGGGCTAAACAGTTTATTCACCATGCCATCAAGTACTCCCTTCCCTTGGGCGGCGGTCACGGACCAACCCATCACGGTGCTTTGCGCCAGTTTAAAGACGATAACTTGGAGGTAGGAAAAGTATGGCAAGAGCCGAAAGCAACAAACTAAGGGATTGGTTGAAGGTTTACTTTATTGCCGGAACGGCCAATGTTACAAAACCGTTGCCTGAGGTTTTACGGGATGCCATTGATGGTGGGGTCACCCTTTTTCAATACCGGGAAAAAGGAACAGGAGCTCTGACCGGGGATGCATACAAGCAGCTTGGAGAAGAGCTTAAAGCCATTTGCCATGCAAACGGTGTTCCATTCATCGTTAATGATGATGTGGACTTAGCCCTAGCCTTAGATGCAGACGGCGTACATATTGGTCAAGAGGATGATAAGGTGGAAGAAGTCCGCCATCGGATCGGCGATCGTGTACTTGGGGTTTCTGCCCACACGTTGGAAGAAGCAAAGAAGGCGTTAGCTGAAGGGGCGGATTATTTAGGAGTAGGGCCTGTTTTTCCTACTTCCTCAAAGAGTGATACTAGAGAAGTATGCGGTCCTGACTTTATTGCGTCGTTACGGGAGCAAGGAGTTGAGGCACCGATCGTGGCCATTGGCGGGATTACTGTAGGGAATGCCTCTGAGGTAGTTGCCAGTAAAGCAGACGGCCTGTCAGTTATTTCCGCAATCTCTCATGCGGCAGACCCTTCGGAAGCAGCACGACAATTAACGAAGATTTGGAAATAAAGACAATTGTAGAAGGTGTCAAAGCGTGGTTAACCAATGCTTTGACACCTTTTTATTTTTGTCCAGGGATGGATTTTTTCTAACCATACTGCCAAAAAATTAATCCAATTCCCGTGATAAGTATGGCTAGAAGGATGAGCCGAAACTTCCATGCTGCCATATTTCGTTTTTGTATTTTAAATAACTTGTTATGGAGGCTGTCTTCAAAGTCTTTCGCAGGCTTCGTATCTGGCCGCTTTTTTAATGGGTTAAGAAAATCGTCATTTGGCATCTTCATGGAATTGGAATCCCCCTTCCTCATGCTTTGATACATAATTTTGCAGTTGCTTTAACGCACGGTGATAATCTACCTTTACCTTCGATTCCTTACATTGGAGAATCGCCGCTGTTTCCTTAATACTTAGTTCCTGTAACCCACGTAAAATAACCACGTTACGGTAGGCAGGCTTAAGCTTAGTTAGGGCATGTTGTATTTCCTTCCACTCTTCCTGGTTTTCCCAGTGTTGCTCCGGGTCATCATAGAGCGGTGCGTTTGTTTTTGAAAAAAATATATCCGGTAGAAAATCACGGATTTTTCGTTTTCTGAAATAATCAACAGTAGTGTTCCTGGCGATGGAGAGTATCCACGTTTTTTCAGACGAATCACCTTTGAAGCTTGGGTAGCTCTTCATCACTTTAATAAATGTATCCTGTGTTAGGTCCTCTGCTTCAGCGTGATTATTCGTAAAATATAAACAGTATTTATATACATCATGAAGATATAGGTCATACAATCGCTTAAGATCTTTTTGATTTGTTTGTGAGTTTTGGTGGCTTTCCATCCCTAGCCCCCTTTCTGTAGGTTGGCGGAGTTTTGTATTGCTTCCTTGTTTTCATTATATAGTCGTATGAGCGAAAAGAAAGGTTTCAAGATGATGTGTTTTCCTCCTTGTACTGTCACTTCTAAACTATTGCTACTGACAGTCACCTGGTTTTCTGGCTCCACCTGTCACTTCCTACTCTAGCTACTGACACGTCATTCTGTTTTCAAGCTTCACCTGTCACTTCCTACCCTTGCTACTGACACGTCATTCTATTTTCTTGCTCCACCTGTCACTCCCTGCTTCCATTACTGTCGCGTTGATAATTTTGCATTGACTTAACTGTCATCACTGATTTTTACCTTCTGACAAAATAAAAAAAGCACCTGCTCAATACCAGTCATTGAACAGATGCTCCCTCAAACCCCTTGAGCTTCTTAATTTATATTTGCCGCGGCGGGCCCTCTCCTCGGTTCATCATCTCAGCTGTCTTGTATGCATCAATAATCCCGTAAATCCAAAAAAGAGGATACGTAATAAAACCTATTACTACAAGCATGAGCATGGCGTTAACAAACTGTATGAACATAAAAAGAACACCTTTCCCAATCTGACCGTTATATATTTGCCCCAACCCTGTCCAAACAGCACTGAGTACAGCTGCTAATCCAGGGCTTTTCGGTGGTGCATGATAAGACATCTTCAACCATCCCCCATTTCCAAAAATAGATATAACTAAAGCAAGTCCTTAGTAGACTATATTTTTCTCTCATAGATCTATTCATAAAACGGGGAAAAACTTGAGATTCTTTTTTAAAAACACCAACTTAATTATCTCACTCATCAGACCCCTAATACAGGCAAAACAAAAAGCTGCCAGGATTCTCTCCCAACAGCTTTCTAAATACTCCATATCAACTCACATTACTAAAACCACTTACCGCTTCTTACGACTTTTTCGCTCGTCTCTATTACGGCGCTCGTCACGGCCTCTGCCACCTTCCGAGCCCCCACCACTTCGATTTGCACGTTTTTTGGCGTTAATGCGAAGACCTCCGCCTCCGCCACCACTACGGTCTCTTCGGCGTTTTCCACCACCGCCACCGCCACTTCGATTATCTCTTGATGGTTTGTGCTTCGACCTTACAGGTGCTTCACCAGTAATTTTAACTGGTTTTTTACTAGGCTCCTTCGTTACCATTTTCAACGCAGCCGAAACTAAAGTGACCGCATCAAACTGCTCTAGCAATTCACGGGCAGGTTCACTTAACTGTGTTACTCCCGGATCCATAGCAGCTTCACGGAGTGAATCCATTGCTTGTTGATGACGACCAGTTAACGCGTCAGCATAAGTTGGCGGCTCCATTTTCGTCATTCGTCTTTTCGTACTTTCCTCAATGTAAGCAAGGTGATCCTTTTCCCTTGGAGTAACAAAACTGTAAGAAATCCCTTTTCTTCCTGCTCTACCGGTTCGGCCGATCCTGTGAACATAGCTCTCAGAATCCTGCGGCAGATCAAAGTTGATTACATGAGACACGTCGTTTACATCTAGGCCTCGAGCAGCAACATCGGTAGCTACCATCACATCGATAGCACCACGTTTAAACTTTTTAATAACATGGTCGCGGCGCTCCTGCTTCATGTCCCCGTGTAGACCTTCAACGGCAAAACCACGGATACTCAAAGATTCCGTCAACTCATCGACGCGGCGCTTAGTACGACCAAAAATAATCGCTAGCTCCGGTGTCTCTTTATCAAGAAGATTACATAAAATATCAAACTTATCTTTTTCCGGTGAAATAATATAACGCTGATCAATATTTTCTACTGTCAATTGTTTGGCCTTAACAGCAATGGAAACTGGGTTATTCATGAAACGATCAGCAATCCCCCGTAATTTCGGAGGCATGGTCGCAGAAAATAACAATGTTTGCCTTTCGTTCGGTACTTCTTGAAGAATTGTTTCAATATCTTCAATAAAGCCCATGCTTAACATTTCATCCGCTTCATCCAACACAACAATTTTCAAGTACTCAGGGCGAATTGTTTTTCTACGCATGTGGTCCATGTAGCGCCCTGGCGTTGCCACAATAATTTGCGGACGTTTTTTCAACGCAGTAATTTGCCTGGTAATCTCCTGACCACCGTAGATCGGCAGAGCACGTATGCCTTTGAATTGACCAAGTTTATTTAGTTCTTCTGCCACCTGAATAGCAAGTTCTCTTGTAGGTGTCAGTACGAGGGCTTGCGGGTGTTTTTCTTCTACTTCCACCCTTTCCACACAAGGGATACCGAAGGCAACCGTTTTACCTGTACCGGTTTGTGCCTGTCCAATGATATCCTGGCCTTCCTTACCTAAAGGAATTACCTTTTCTTGAATGGGAGTGGCTTCTTCAAACCCCATCTTGTCAATTGCCTTCATAATCGATTGCTCAACGTTTAAATCAATAAATAGTCCCAAATCCCTTATCTCCTTTTTCTAAGTACTTTTTTAACGACCTCAACATCTCCAAAACACATGAATAGTCTCCCAATGTGTTTATTTATCCGTCTTTTCACTAGAATAAACATTCTACTATGTCATATATCCTCTATATATTATTATCCACGTAAAAAAGCTTATTCCCCTGTCTTAGAATAAGCTTCGTTTTAGATGTCCTTATTCGTGTAAAAAAGCAATAAAATTCCTGAAACCATAATTAAGAGGTTTCAGGTCACTAGTTACTTTACCACACTTTTCCTGTAAAAGCGAATTAATTCTTTTTCGCAACCTTTGTTACTTAAAACAACCGAAAAAAACGGTCATTTAAACATTCTACAAAATTTAAACGACCGTTTAAATACCAGCTCCAAACAAACCCAAACTTAAGACATACCCAACAATTCTTCAATATCTTCCTTCGTTAACGATGTGACATTTTTTCCCCTGGCTGAATAACTTGGTCCAGAAGCTCTCGCTTTTGCTCTTGCAGTTTATGAATTTTTTCTTCGATGGTACCGTGGTAATCAATTTAGTAACTTGAACAACCTTTTTTTGTCCAAAACGATACACCCGGTCTGCTGCTTGTTCTTCGACCGCTGGGTTCCACCACGAATCAAATAAAATTACTGTGTCTCCACCAGTTAAGTTCAAACCTGTCCCTCCGGCCTTTAAGGAGATTAAGAACAAATTCTTTTCTCCGCCGTTAAAGCGGTCTGCTAGCTCAAGCCGCTCTTTAGAAGGAGTGGACCCGTCAATATAATGATAGTCCCATCCATAGGACCCAAGTCTTTCCCGAATCAATGCCAGCATTTGCGTGAACTGGCTGAAAAGAACGACTCGACGGCCGGAAGCCATCGCCTCCTCCAAATATTCAAACAGCCTCTCCATTTTCCCAGACTCCCCATTAAAGTCCTTCATAAACAACGCTGGATGACAGCAAATCTGCCGCAATCTCGTCAAACCTGCCAGTATTTTCATCCTGTTTTCTTGAAAAGCTTTTGCATCAACCGCTGCCTTTACGTCGGTCTGAATCAGCCTAAGCTGAGCTAGATACAGTTTCTTTTGTTCATCTGTGAGCTCCGTGTATTGCACCGATTCCATTTTTTCCGGAAGTTCCGTCAAAACATCCCTCTTTAATCTCCGCAACACGAAAGGTCGTACCCGCTTTGCCACCTTCCCTTGCTCCATGGCCTTGAAGGCCGTTTTATTTTTAAACAACCCAGGCAATACCAAATCAAAAATCGAATACAATTCATCCAAGGAATTTTCGATTGGCGTTCCGCTTAAGGCAAAGACTTGCATCGCCTGGATTGCCTTAACAGCCTTGGCCGTTTTCGTCCAATCGTTCTTCACATACTGCGCTTCATCTAAAATCAATGTAGAAAAAACGATACCACGATATGCGTCAAGATCACGGCGAATCAACGGATATGAAGTGATGACAATATCCGCCTCCAGTCCATCTACCATCGCTTCTTTTCTTTCATCTACTGTCCCACTGACGACAACGGAAGAAAGATCTGGTGCAAACCGTTCTATCTCTTTTTGCCAGTTATATACAAGGCTCGACGGGCAAATGATTAACGATTGGCCTCCATTTCCTTGCTTCTTTTTCTCCAGTAAATAGGTGATCATCTGCAATGTTTTCCCTAACCCCATATCATCAGCCAACACGCCTCCAAAACCATAATGGGATAAGGAGCTTAACCATTGAAAACCAATTTTTTGGTAATCCCTTAATACGGGCTCTAATTCTTCAGGGATATGTGTTTCAATTTCTTCCGGGTGCATCACCCGTTCTAACAGACTACGGAACCCTTTCCCCTTTTTAATGGCAATCGCGTTGTTTTCCGCTAACTGAAAGGCCTTCATCATGGGGACTTTCGTTTGATGATGGACATGACTAACCGCAAGGTCCAGTTCTTCCAACATCCCTTTCATCTCCCGGAACTCAGTATTCCCTAAGTTAACAAACGAACCATTGCCAAGGCGGTAATATTTTTTATTAGCAATCAACGCTTGTAACAAGTCATCAATTTCTCCTTCAGGAATACCATCCATTTGAAATTCCACATCAAGAAGATTTAAGCGTTCATTAGCCTCCACCTTCACCGATGGACGTTCAACAGGGTCATAAATCATACCCTTCACATTCGTGGTGGCAAACACCTCTAACCATTGGGAAAGCTGAGGCAGATCCTCCATAACAAAATCGAGAATTTCATCGTAATCCTCTAAAAACAGCTCCCTGCCGTTATATTTAAAAGGTACCTTCTCTATATGTGACAGCAAAAAGTATTCCTTCTCCACGTCCCGAACCGTCACTTTACCTGTAAAGGGTTGGGGCGGGTCAAAGGGGGAATATTTGTCTTCCCCATATTGAAAGATAAGTTCTGCCGTTAAACGATCCTCATCATAATCCACATAAAGCATCCCTTTTAAAGGGGCCATATGAATTTTCTCCCGCACAGGTTCACTAACATCCACATGGCCGATTTGCTTTAACTTCGGTAAAACCAGGGAGGCAAAGTTTTCTAACTGATCTTGAGAAAAAATCACCTCTGCCGGATGATATTTTGTCAAATGATCAATCAGAAGATCAATCACTTCCCCTTGGTTACGTTCCAACTTAAAAAACCTGCCACGGTGGAATAAGACGGGATAGTCAAGGCCAAAAAATGCGACCTCCTCTTCATTCTCCCATTGAAAATGGAACTGCCCCTCATGCTCTTCCCCATTACCGATGGAGAACTGTAACGGCAAGGTCCCCTCTACCATCTCGAATCCTCGATAGTGATAACCATACAAATCGATGATTACCTTGTGAGGATTGAGCATCTCTAGTAATTCAAGGACCATTGGGGCTGGAATATCAATGGCACGGCGCTCATCTTTACTTGAGTAAAAGGATGTTCTCCGGTGGTCATCCTTTAAATGAAAAAGTTTCCAAAGCCAGTTGAAAAGGGACTTATCCTCCTCGGAAAAAATGTAATCTGCTGGGTCATACGTAAAATTCTTGGCAAATCGGAGCGTTCTGTCCTCATCTACCGTTCGCAAAAATTCCTTTAAATCTTTAACAACGTAAGTTCGCTTCGGCCCTACTTTAAGCTCCAGTTCGAAAGTTGCTGTGCGATATGCTGCCATTTTAGGTTCTAACTTTAAAACATACTCTACTTCTAACGTTTCCCGTTCATGGTATGTCTCTTGCTTTTTCATATATATTTGCTGAAAGGATTGAATAATATTGTCTGCTTTTCTTTTTTCAAAGTAGTCCACATCATTAGATGAAGGGCGGCTCCTAAACCTATCCATCATTTATCACCTTATCCTGCTTTTATTCGATCAATTAACTTTTACCCATTCTTTCCATCATACCACGAATCAAAGCATACTAAAATTTCTGTGCCTTTCAGTATGGTAAACTATATGAATCAAGTTCATAACATCCATGGCTTTACAGCCACCACCATAAAAGGAAACTATAAATAAGTAGTTGATTTCCGCTTCAGGCACTCCCTTGCCTCGGGAGGCCAGAAAAGTTACCGAAACCTAAACCCCTTATCATACGTAATTATTAAAGACTAGACTATTTAAGTTGGAGGTTACATATGTTAAAACGACTTTTTATTCTTTTCTCTATAGTAATGATTAGCCTTACAGCAGGTTGCAACGCCACAAGTGAGGAAATACAATTTTCAGACAGTCAACTTGCCTCTGCAATAAAAGTAGCCGCAGGGCTGGAAGATACAGATACTATTACAGAAAGCGATGTAATTGATATTATCGAGTTAGATGCACAAGGATACGGAATCACTCATCTTCAAGGAATTGAAGCATTGCTAGAGCTTGTACACCTTAATCTCCAAGATAATGAGATTGATGACCTTTCCCAATTGTTTCTCATAGAAAACTTAGAAACGGTACTTTTGTATAATAACCCCCTTTCGTTAGACACGAATGAAGACGTTCTTTCTCAAATTCAACAATTAGAAGCAAATGGCGTGACGGTCCATTACGATGAAATACCTGTTTATGAGCAAACAGGTGCCCCAGCAGAAGGAGTTTTCTACAAAGTGGAACATGGTGGCAATACCGTCTATTTATTAGGGTCTATTCACGTAGGGATGGAGGATATTTACCCCCTTCACCCGGCTATTGAAGATGCATTCGCCCTTGCCGATTATCTAGCAGTTGAAATTGACATGACAACGGTAAGTGAATTTGAAATGATGGAACTCCTTGCTTCCATTGGGTTTTACGAAGATGGCGAGTCCCTTCAAGAAGCGATTGGGCAAAATGCCTTTACAGAACTAGTCACACTTTTACGCCCTTATGGCTATGATGAGATGATGCTCAATTTATTTAAGCCTTTCGTTGTTCAGGATTTACTAACGATGATGGCTGCAGAAGCAGCAGGGCTTCACCCTGATGATGGCATCGACTTATATTTTATGGATCGAGCTAGCTATGCTGAGATGCCGATTATTAGTTTAGAAACCATCGAAGAGCAGTTGCTCCTGTCTACTTTTTTACCAGAAGAATTACAAGCAATGGAACTGATTCAATCCATTGAAGCATTTGATCAACTTACTGACGAAATCATTGAATTAATGGATGTATGGCGACAAGGAGATACAGAGGCGCTCCTAGCGATTCGAAACGCTGAAATAGAGGAAGGCTACGAAGATTATATGAGAGCTTTACTCGATGACCGGGACCTGCAGATGGCCGATAGAATCGAAGAATTCCTGTTAGATGAGTCAGGCAGTACTTATTTCGTTGTCGTTGGTGCAATGCATTTAGTCGGCGATACGAGTATTGCCGGATTATTAAAAGATAGAGGCTATGAACTTCAGCTCGGAGCTTCTAATTAGAAGTCCAAACCATTATTTCGAGAGGCGGTTATCTTCTATGCAATTATGTCCAGATTGTAAAAGCGATACGGTAGAACGAACTTCTACTATTAATAAAATATTACTTTTTCAATAAAACTATTTATCAAGACTCGCTAAGATTTCAACTTTAAATGAGGGTATTCCAAAAGGCAAAACCACCTTACAAATACCCTTTTTTTCTATAAAAACACAAATCTAGCAGAGAATTTCATTCGAAACGAGAAATAATTTAGAATTTTGATATAATAATTTTATTCTTGAACAAGATCTATTATATAAATAAACAGCCAAAATGGTGGACAAGCCATTTTAAATTCGTATTTCCATAACCCCATTTTTCTGTTTACAAAATCATTTAAAGGAGCGGTCATATGGCAAAGCAACAAGAAATGTTAGAAAAAATAAAAGGTGCAGTTTCTACTGTCCTTGTAGGTAAAGATGAAGTTACAGAATTAGTTACGATTGCCTTACTTAGTAGAGGGCATGTGTTATTGGAAGATGTACCAGGGACAGGGAAAACTATGCTTACAAAAACACTTGCCAAATCAATTGACGGAAAATTCCGTCGTGTCCAGTTTACTCCTGACGTCCTCCCAAGTGATGTGACAGGGATTCAATTTTTCAACCCGAAAGAACAGGTATTTGAACTTCGTCCAGGTCCAGTAATGACCAATATCCTCTTAGCAGATGAGATCAACCGGGCAACTCCTAGAACACAGTCAAGCTTACTAGAGGTAATGGAGGAAGGACAAGTAACGATTGATGGAGAGACACTCCCATTGCCGTCCCCATTTATCGTAATTGCTACGCAAAACCCAGTAGAATCACAGCAAGGTACCTTCGCGTTGCCGGAAGCGCAAATGGACCGTTTCCTTATGCAAATAAAAGTAGGTTATCCTAACTTACAGGAAGAACAGCAAATGCTGAAAATGTACAAAGAAAAAGAGCCGATTGAAGATTTAGGTGCGATTGTTTCACTAGACGATATCACACAAATGCAACAGGAAATCCGCAAAGTTCAATTGGCAGAGCCTGTAGAAACATACCTTTTGAAAATTATTCGTGCTACCCGTGAGTCTGAAAGTGTCGAGCTTGGCGTTAGCCCGCGTGGAACACTTGCATTAATGCATAGCGCACAAGCACGTGCTTATTTACAAGGCCGGGATTACGTCATGCCAGAAGACATTAAAGCATTAGCACCCCATGTGTTATGCCATCGCCTCGTGTTAACGATGGAGACATCCATGAAGCGTACGAAGGATGAAGTATTTAAGGATATTCTCAACTCCATTGAAGTACCAGTCGAAGCAGGAGCCATCCGAAAATGATCCTCTGGAATGTAGAACGTAATTATTCAAAAGGCTACAACATTTTAGGTGCTGTAATCCCTGTTTTAATGATAATTTCTTTTATCTCTAGCGAGTTTTGGCTGTTCAGCATTATATTTTTATTAGTGTTATTTATGGTGCTTAACGAGCTCTATTTACGTTATGTTACAAAGCATCTTGTTATCTCCAATGAAATTATAACAAAGCGAATGTTCAAGGGGGACGAAGCCACCCTCCATATCCCTGTTGAAAACAAAGGGCGGCTCCCGATTTTTAACGGACGCTGGTACTTCTTCCTCTTTGATACAGACGATAGCGTCCAAGTGAGAGAACTGGACCATATGCAGCGATACCAGGCCAATTATGAGCAAAATTTTTCTGTTCCTGCGTTAACAAAGCGGTTGTTTCCAATCCATATTCGCGCAGTGAAGCGAGGTACGGCAGAAATTCGCTCCATTGAGCTGGAAGTATTCGATTTTTTCAAATTTAATCATGTCCGCCTTACTTATCAAGGGCATTACAAAGGGGAAGCAATCGTTTATCCAAATCCGCTCCCAATTGCCGGCTTAGAAAAGGTTTTACAGCAAGAAAAAGGGGATCATCCCCAGCGGTTTTCCTTTCACGAAGATGTGATGCGTACCATCGGAAACCGAGATTACTCTCAAGGGGACCCATTCAACCGCATTAATTGGAAAGCATCGGCAAAAACAAACACGTTGCAAACAAAGCTTTATGAAAAAGTCACCTTGTCCCAATGGACATTGGTGATCAACATTCAAAATCCAGATCCTTTACATCAGACGATTGGCTCATTAGAAGAGGTATTAAGCCACGCTGCCTACGCTTGTCAATTTGCGACAAAGCAGCAAATCAGCTTTGATATGTACATTAATATAAAGGTTCCTGCCTCAAAGGTAGGCTTATACTTGCCTGCCGGGCAAGGGAAAGGGCATCTAACGAGGGCGTTGGAAATGCTGGCGCGAATCCGGAAGTCTACGGTCACTTTCCCCATGGACCAAACACTTTACTCCATGCATCACCAAGGTCGCACACCACCATTTGTCCTCCATTTTGGTGAATTTACCAAAGGGGACGAACGGCAATATTCCAGATTCAACAGTAATATGACACGTGTTTACCGTGTCGTTTCAGAAGAGGAAGGCACAGGTGCACAAGTAACTTCAGTTCGGGGCAAAAACATGAAGCAATGGCAAATTGAGCTTATACGTTGGTCTAATTTTAGCTTAGAGGCATTTTGTTTTTATGTACTCATGTTCCCTTTGTATGGAGCTTATGGCACCTTCCCGCCAGTTGTTCCTTATATCATCGTGGCCGCTGCCAGTGCCGTAATCTTTGGACTTTTGTTAGGTAAAACAAAGTCGGTTAAAGTAGCCGTCATTGGTATTCCTATCGTTATTATCATTGCTGGTGTCGTTGACTTTAGCTTGATGATGGCTGCCTTTATTACGGTAATGGCATTTTGGAGAATCACGGTTTATTATCAAGAATACGATCAAGGTAATGAATTTGCCACCTTTCTGTTTACCTTAGGGGCCGGAATTATATACTATATTTGGTTTTCTGCCATCGACAATAGACATTTCCTGCTGTTCTTGGTTTTCGCTCACTTTTTGCTTGCCATGGGGGTAAAAACCCTTTCCATGGCCTTACATGCTAATGTAGGTGCTGAACAAAAAAAGAAGCATTTACAATGGATTGCCGGTGGTCTCCTATCAGTTGGTGCCCTATCGGTCGTGTTAAGTGTCGTATTTCCTTTTTTACAATGGCTGTTCATTCAAGCAGTCCGAGTCATGTTTTTAATATTTGGATTGGCAGCTATCCGTTTATCTATTTAGTACAGGAATTGAGCCCTGGTAGCAGCAGTTCCGAGGATGCACCAGGTGAACAGGGTGGCGATGAGCCTCCAGGAATCAATTTCGAAGAACTAGAAATGGCTGACCCCATTATCAGCTTTGAAAGCTTTTTTTGGATCGTTACAGGGATCATTTTGCTTCTCATTGTTCTAGCCGTAGTCAGCAGTATCCGGAAGGTTGGAACAAAGCACGTAGAGTTCGAAGACATTGAAGATCTTTCATTAACGACTGAGAAAAAATCTGGGTCTTTCTGGTCTTCATTACGAAAACAGAACGCCCCTAAAAATGAAATTAGACGTCAGTTCTATCAATTTCAAGGTAGCTTAGCGAAAAACAGATTGGGCACGACGGGAAAACGAAACCGTTGAAGACTGGTTCCAAAGACTGCCTATTGATGACTCAAGAAAGACAACCATCATACGAACCTACCAAAAAGTCCGTTATGGTAATTTGGAGATCAGCCATGAGGAAATAAGCCAGTATAAGGATGCAATGAAACAGGTGAAAAAAGAAATCAAAGAGCATCAGAAAAACGCTAGTTGATCTTACGGGTTCGGTTCTATCGTAAGATTACAGGCTCGAAATTACAATCTGATGTGATTTTTAGTAATTCCTATATATAGCTCGGTTTCACATCACATCTGTGAGCCGAGCTATTTTTATATTTTACATATTTTTATTGTTATTTTTAATTGGATGGTTTAATTTGACCGCATGGCCCGAAAATCAACCTCAACGGGCAAATTGAAGAGGTTAATCTAACGAATTACAAAAAGAAATACAAAATATTAGTTAGCGAAAAGACTTTTTAATAAAAAACAAAAAAATTGTAACTTTTTTTCACGTCGTTTCGTCTGAATATCGTATTTTTTACAGCACGGAGGGGTGGTGGTTTATTTGACCGAAAAAAATAGTAGAGATGAAGAACTAGAGGAATGGTATAACCTTTACAGTGATGCCATCTTTAAATATATTTGCGTCATGACTCGCGATTATCAGCAGGCCGAGGATTTGACCCATGAGACCTTCATTAAAGCCTATAACGGCTATGAAACGTTTCAACACGAGGCGGAAACAAAAACGTGGTTGTTTAGAATCGCCCATAATGTGACCATTGATTTTCACAGGAAGCGTAAGCCACTACGGATCATCGAAAGCTTCCTGCAAAATAAGAAGGATTCTAATCCCCTTCCTGAAGAAACACTTCAAATGAAAGAAGAGGCTAAAGAACTATATAAAGCCCTAGGGCAGCTAAAGCCAGCTTACCGAGAGGTCATTGTGTTACGCAAAATAAAAGGTTTTACCGTTAAGGAAGCAAGCGAAATTCTAGGCTGGTCAGAAAACAAAGTAAAGGTGACACTCCACAGAGCCATCCCCATTTTAAAGGACAAGCTAGCAAAGGGGGGATATTTATATGAGAAAACAACATGATTTCCACGACTTAGATGACAGGCTGAGAAGCTTAGATGTTGACAGTAGTTGGAACGAAGAGCAACGACAGCAGCTCAAGACGAGAATCCTTCGTGACGCTGGAAAAAATAAGCCTGAAACCTCTCATCTTGGAAGATTTCCATATAAATATTATTTCTCTCTCGGAGCAGCAGTTCTAATACTTTGGATTCTAGTGGCACCAAGCCTTCAAGTTCTATTCCCAGAGTGGAACTTAGTGACGAGCGGAGATGGACCAGAAGAAGCCGGGGGGATGTTACAAAATATATTAATGTTTCTTGTGATCTCCTTATTCCTAATTGGAGCAGTGTTTTTTATCCGGAACAACGAACGGGCAAATAAGCTGTTTTGGGATACGAATGGCTTTGGCCTCCTAAGTGATATCATGCGGGAATTAGTGAGTAAGTTCTTTAATTTGCTAGTAATTCTGCTTGGGATTTACTTACTTGTGAATAACATTTTATTGTTCGTTTCCCTAATAGTGGTTTTCTTGGTAAGAAGGCGTTACAAAAATCGAATGGTGATACTCAATAACTATGCATACCCATTTCAAGTATTAGGAAGCCTACTAATTATTTTGTTCTTCGCTTTTAAATTGTACACACCGTATTTTTTCACGGAAGAGTATTTAATCCAGTCGGGTCTTGAAAAAATCGATATATACTATGAAGCAACTAGGGACAACGATCTGACCTTGGAAGAGCGCATAGAGCTAGCTAAAACCCCTTACGGAAGCCGGGCAGAATTTCTATTCTCTAGAAGGTTATACATGGAGGATCAGGGGGAAGACATTATTCTCCGTGACTATACATTAATTGATTTAGTGGATTTCAACCGGCGCTTCCATGAGTACTCTTTAGTTGTAGAGGTAGAAGTTCAATGGTACGAGGATGGTCCGCACATAGAAAGAGAGTTACGTCGTTACACCTTCGAACGAGAAGAAGGAGACTTTAAAATCATTGGCGGCGGCAGACTATCAGAGTATCAAAAATCATTGTTAGATTTGGACTGAGTGAAATAACATTTATACACGAATGAGGGCGACTCAGAAGGGTTGTTTTACCCTTTTGAATCACCCTTTCTTCGTATTACCCGTTAATTTTATCTCCTGCTTCTTTCACACGATACAAGTCTCTTACCTTTCTTCCTAATAACAAAATTAACAGGTGCAAAGGTAAGAAAGTATATTCCCATTTCCGAACTTTAATTATCCTTAATTTTATTAAAGCAAAATCGTTCATTACTAAAATAACCAAAACTACTACTGATCTCAGGAAACTTTGATTATAACCATTCAAACTGTACCATATTGAAACCCACAGGGTATATAGACCATTAACAACAAAATGCTCGTGCCATGAAAATTTCTTATAACCTGCTCGATAAAAATTGTTTACCGCCAAGTAAAATAGAAAATTGACATGGATAACAACAAAAGTAAAATAAACAGATAAGTTAGTGATTATTTTGTTTTGTGTCTTCAGTTTACTGAACCATTCTTCACCAATTTCAAAGGATATTGGTAATATAGAACTGGTGAAAATCGTTTTCCACCATTGGTGTTTATATATACCTAACTTCAAAAAGGTTTGCTCTATCAAAAAGAAGTAAATCGTAAATCCAGCCTTCCACCTCCATCCCAGCTTAAACAAAGTTAGAAATGTCGAGGTTATTGGTACAAAAAATGCTTGAGACAAAATGGCTCCAAACACGTTATCGATATACTTATTTTTAATAACTTTTGGATAATACACGTAAGCATGGAACAAATTCAAAACAAAATATTCGAATAATAAGCCAAACCTATATTAGGTAATATGGACTGAAGTGTTTTTCTTAATCCCTTTTTATAAATGGTAATAAAGAGTAGTAGCAAATGAAGGAACAAAAGAATTAAGAATGGAACTGTATTCTTATGAAGTCGTTTCATCGGACTTGTCCCCTTAGGAGATGTTAGTCCTATTTTGTTTTAATGCAAACCCTTTTATACTCCTACTTCATTTAACTAAGCTGCCCTTTATAAAGCCTCTTTTTGATTAACTCTATCCCTAACTTTTCTCCTAGGCGAAGCAATTTCTTTAATTCCTGCTCTGTAATAATAGATACGACCGATCCTTGAGCACCTGCCCTTCCAGTCCGACCGGCACGATGAATATATTGCTCCTCATCCTTGGGCACTTCCAACTGTGCTACATGAGTTAAGCCTTTAATATCCAAGCCCCTTGAGGCCACATCTGTAGCTAGCAAGAGTTTTGTTTTACCATCCCGAAAGCGTTGAATCGCCGTTTCCCGCTCCTGTTTTGTCGTATCACGGTGAAGGGCTCCCACAGCCACCCCCTCATACTCCAGCTTTGTAGCCATAGCGGACAATTCATTTATATCATTTGTGAAAGTTAATACCTGTACCTTACCTATGTTCAACAATTTACGCAAAGTTGTTATTTTATCCCGTTCCTCACAGAGAATATAGATATGTTCCAATGAATCAGGTAACTTTTGGTCGACTTGCGCTTTTATTACTTCAGGATTCGTCATCCTTGCTGTTGCCAGTTCTTCCGTCTCCTTTGTTAACGTAGCGGAAAAAACAAGAATCTGCCTGTCCTTTAGAGTTGATTTAATAATCTGATCGACTGATTTCAAATGCTCCTTTGAAAACAATTGATCTCCCTCATCAAAAACCACTGCCTTTACTTCATGGACTTTTAACTTCCTCATATTTATTAACTCGACGATTCTTCCAGGGGTACCAACAATAACTTGTGGCTTTTTCTTCAACTTGTCCAATTGACGCTTCACATTGGCACCACCAATCAGGGCGGTACGTTCGATACCGCTTCCTTCCGTCCAAATCCGAACTTCTTCAAGGATCTGCATGACAAGCTCCCGGGAAGAAGCTAAAATTAAAGCTTGAGCTTCTTTTTTTCCTGCATCAATATTATTGAGGATAGGTAGCA
The DNA here is from genome assembly GCA_021208645.1 of Bacillus sp. (in: firmicutes). Lineage (GTDB taxonomy): Bacteria > Bacillota > Bacilli > Bacillales > Salisediminibacteriaceae > Evansella. The sequence goes on from JAJOJL010000119.1 coordinate 41,400, forward strand.
AATACGCCAATGTTTTCCCTGTTCCTGTCGGGGACTGAGCTATGATATCTTTTCCTTCAAGAACAAGTGGAACTGCCTTTTCCTGAATCTCCGTAGGACTGGAAAAATTTGATTTTTGCCAACCCTCTTGTAAAAATGACTGAAAACTATGTATGATAGACCATGTATTGTCCATTTTTATATTCATTCTCCTTCTTTAACTATAGTGTAGCAATGCATATTCTTTGTACTCCAAATTGTAGC
>JAJOJL010000018.1 GCA_021208645.1 Bacillus sp. (in: firmicutes)
TAATTCCATCCTGCGATAGATTAATGGGCAGGATTCCGTCCCTTCCCTTCCCTTAATTCCCTCCAGCGATAGAGTAAGGGCAGGATTCGGTCCCTTTTATTCCTTTAAATTCATTCCTGCAATTAATTTAGGGCATGGTCGTCGTTCAAATATTGGATTTATTATTTTTTGATGAAACTATCACATATCAATAAAGGGAAATGATTCGAAAAGAAATTCTCACAGCATAAAAAGGGGTTGATCTCCAACTGTTTATCCAGCTAGAGATCAACCCCTAAACCCTTCGTTTTCACTGCCTTATTACAGGAATTCTTCGAAGATAATATCTTATTTCACATCATTAAATTCCTCAACGTATGATTGCCCTACTAGTCGCACCATATCTCGCCTTAACTCAGGTGTATCTACCATCACATAAACTTGGTATTTCGGGTTATTTCGGTTTCGCATGCTATGGTGAAAGTCATGACCTAGTTTGACTAAATCGAGAAAAAGCTGTTTCTTGTAAATATTCTTTAGCCTTTTTTCCATAATACCTACCTTCACTTTTCGAGTCATTTTTTTAGAAATTGTTCAATCACTAAGGCAACTTTCGGATCATAGACTTGGATTTCGTCAGCAATTTGATTCAATCTTTGTTCCAAGTAATTATCGCAATCTTGTTCCAGTTCTTTTTCCTTTAATTCGTTTGCCCTTTCCAACTCAACCCCAATTTTTTTTCAAATACTTTTCGATATTGGACCAATTCCCCTCTTGAGAAAGGAGCCCTTTATCTGTAGAAGTTTCCAAAGATCCAGATAGATTGCAAGCCCCTAGTAACTGTTGTTTAAAAAGCTCTTTATTTGCAGCATAAATACTTTTTCGGTGACCGTTTGCTCCTGATGGATGTGGGAAGTTAAAAAGAATCGTTTCATTTTCTACTTTTCCTTCATCTACTAAATACTTAAGGACATCGGAAACGGCTTTACCAGTTGGCACAATCACAGCATTCTTTAAACTATTTAATTCTGGTACTAGTAGTTCATCGATCATCTTTAAGAACAAGTCATGCCCTAACATTTTCGGGGTGCTGCCACTATAGTTTTCTCCATCTACAAACACAGGGTATCGTAATACGGATGTTGTATGTAACAAGTCACTTTTCTCGTGAAAAAGCTGTTCACTGCTGTCTATCTGTAAAAACGTTGGTAAACCGATCCCATCCAGCATATCTATTAAATTTTTTCTCATGACACTTCCGCCAAAGCTAGCATGATTCTTAGCATTGCTTAATAAATGACCTTCCACTTCATGAGTTATGTGATGGCGAACGTAATTAAAAGCCAGTTCCATTTGTGTCCAACCAGGTGTAATGCCTAAAATAATAACCTTTGCCCCTTTGTTTATGTAGTCAAATGGAGCCCAATAAACTTCTATTTTTCCATCCTTTTATACAGAAACTTTTCTGTCATTAAGTCCTCTCGTTGATAGGAATCCTTTAAAGGTAACTCTAGTAAGTTTTTTTCATGGTGTTTAAAATTCATTAGATACTCCTCCAATATACATTGTCTGCAAGTTTTTTAATCCCATAAATTAAATTAACTAACTGTTAACTAAAATATAACTTCTGTTATTATTGTTGTCAACAGTTTTTTCATAATGTTATAATGAACTTAACATTTAGTTAAGAAAGGGAACGTACAATGCTCGATTCCATTAGTGAACGAATTAAAAATCGAAGAAAAGAACTAAAGATGTCCCAATCAGAACTCGCCAATCAAATTGGGTTAAAGCCACCTGCAATAAGCCAATATGAATCCGGAGCTAGACGACCTTCCTACGAAGTGTTAAGGAAGCTGTCTACCGTATTAAAGGTTTCGTCAGAGTATTTAGTGAGCGGGATTCATAAAGAGCTTACGGAACAGACACTGGATCAGACAGATCGTGTCATTCTTAAAATCATCAATACATTATCAGAAAATAATAAAGAAAAATTAGTAGAATACGCTTGTTTTTTAGCCACAGGAAGAAAAATGAAGATAGACACACTATTAGCTTCTCCATCTGAATATGCAAGTAACATATTAAAAGAAAAGACAAATGGAAGCTTCCCCATAGATGTTTATGATATTGGCAGGACATTAGGTATTAAAATATTTGAAGATGCCATGGACGAAGGAGAAGGAATTCTCCTTCAAGGAGAGCACCCTGTCATCATCTTAAAAAATGACGTCCCTTCCCCCCATCGTAAACTATTCACTTTGGCTGCTTTGATTGGCCATTACTGTCTTCCTTGGCATTTAAAATCAACCTATATTGCGAGAAAATACGGTAATGACTTAGGAGGAAAGGGAGATTCAAAAGAAGATAATCAATCTTTCTTTGGACAATCGACCTTGTTAACAGATGAAATTGAAGAAATGGAAGCAAATCAATTTGCAACGAGCTTATTACTGCCAACATTGGAACTAGACAAAGATAGTTTCGACGGACAACCTAGCTTGGAAACCTTGAAATCACTCGCTTATGAAAAGTATCATGTTTCCTTATTCCTCTTTTTAAACCGATTAGTGGATTATTCAGAAAAAAAATTCGCTGTCGTTCAGTCCCAGGATTCTGCCATTATCAAAACATTTTCTGGTGAGCATCAACTCCGAACTGGCAACCTCGACCCAAGAACAAAAGCTGCCAGCTTTTTCACGGACCCGAGCAACCAAGAAGAGGTTAGAGTGGGGGAATTACCAACAGCCTGCTGGTTAGTGAACGGAAACGAAACAGATTATCTCTTAGAGCAGTCTATCTATAACCCACTGTTAAGAACAGTATTGACTTTATTGACGTTGAAGAAATAAGGAAGGGGTAGTAACTAATATTCTTAAGACGAAATCCTCTATAAGGAAGGAGATCTTCTCTTGTGGGAAATTATGTAAAAGAGCTAAGGAATCTGATTGGTAGCAGGCCTTTAATTTTAGTGGGGTCTACTATCATTGTAATGAATGATAAGCAAGAAGTATTATTTCAACATCGGTCTGATACGAAGGAATGGGGATTGCCAGGTGGCGCCATGGAAGTAGGGGAAAGTCTCGAACAGACTGCTGCACGGGAACTTTTTGAAGAAACAGGCTTAATGGCAAACCGTTTCACGTTTGTAAATATTTTGTCTGGAAAGGATTTCTATTTTCAATATCCAAACGGGGATGAAGTATATAATGTCATTACCGTTTATCTTGCTGAAAATGTTAGTGGACAACTTGCAACAAAGGATGACGAAAGCTTGGCGCTGAAGTACTTCCCTTTAACGAACCTCCCAGCGAACATGGACATGAGAGCGAAACGAATTATTGAGAGTTGGTTGTCCCAAAAGTGATATAGTCCCACTTTCGGGTACCCTTTCTACTTATACTTATGAGACGCCCTCTCATAAACTCCTATTGTCCCGGAGAAAAATTGGCTGAATCTACTTCTAAAAGGAGGGTTAGATTAATACAACTTAATACCCAAACTCATGACTAACAAGCACAAACTATTAGCACAGAAAATTAAAAAGCACGGAAGTCCCTAACATCACTTCCATGCTTAACATAAACATTATAATTAAATTTTTTTCTTCATGGCGACATGAGGTATATCTGCTTCGTAAAACACATCAGAGCACGTTTCGTAACCAATTTTTAAATAGAAAGGCTCGGCGTGGCTTTGGGCATTCAGTTTCACGAATGACTTCCCTTCCACCAGGGCCGTCTCCTCCATCTTCTTCATGATCAGTTCCCCGACACCTTTTTTTCTTGAAGAAGCAAGCACACTCACTCGCTCGGCTTTGCCGTAATCATCAAACAGGCGCATCCTCCCCGCCCCAATTGGCTCACCATTGTCATAAGCGATAAAATGGATGGCTTCCTGTTCTTGCTCGTCTACTTCAATTTCTTCTGGGACCTGCTGCTCTTCAATAAACACCACTCGTCTTATGAAATAGGCGTCCTTCAGTTCTTGGTCCGTTTTAGCAATTCTTACATCCAAGCTTAACAGTCCTTCCCTAACAAGAACGTTTCATAAACGGTCCAAGTACCGTTATCCAGTTGATACAATAAGGAGAATCTGTCGATAGTTTCCTCATGACTAATCGTCTTCAGCCTTAACTGTCCATAAACATCGGAACATTCATCATTGTCCAAATCTTGACCGATTGTAATGTGTGGAACGAACTGATACTTTCGTTCCCCTTCCAACTTGCCGCTATTCAATTTTTCATGAAGGCTAGTAAGCTCTTCGTTATCCTTCACCTTCATGTAAATCGTATTCGTAACGGGATAGAATGAGCTAAATTTATACACTTCGATCGGAAACGGATTAGTTTCCTGGGCAATTTGACGGATGTCCTTCACTATGTCTTTAATTTCATCCTCGCTAGCTTCAAAGGCTTCCTTCAATGTCAAATGGGGTGGAATCATTGCATAGCGGGAATCGTAACGCTTCCTGTATGCATTGGCAATATCCTGTAATTTCTTCGATGGAAAAATAGCAATTCCATATCTCATATTTTACCCCTCCTGTAAACAATTTCTGTCGAATTTTTATTATAATTCCCAATCTGTTCCTGTGTTACCACCACTTCGATTATATTTCTAGAAACGAGCTATGTAAAGTGTTCTACGTCACTTAAAGAAATCCCTTCCTGAAAAAAATAATTCAGAAGCATTTCGAACGGTTTTCCATACCAATTTCAAAAGTTGTCGAACGTCGATAGGTAGTTTTAGAGGGATTCGTTACCTATAATGCATGGCAACTCGATTTTTGGTAACGGCTATTCGTTACTCATAATTGTGGTTACTCGATTACGAAAAAAGGAGAACCATGGAAAGATGTTTTATAGACTTTAATGGGCTATAAGCAAATTTAAAATATTAAAAATAAATTTATGTTAATATAGGAGTAATCGTCGTTTTAATTGTTACTGTAAGGAGGGGAAAATCATGACGAAAAGAGAACCAGTACATTGTCACGTAGTAGAAAAGGCTGCAAGGGATTTATTGAAGGAGCGGGGCGTAACCATCGAGGATATTGCCATGATTGTATTTGATATGCAGCATCCTTTCTATAAAGATTTAACAATGGAGCTGTGTATCGACAGCGTTGATAAAGTTTTGACGAAGCGTGAAATCCAACATGCAATTTTAGTAGGTGTGGAACTGGATAAGCTTGCTGAAAGAAAGCAATTGTCTGAACCACTACAATCGATCGTGGAAATGGATGAAGGACTGTTTGGCGTAGACGAAACAATCGCCCTAGGATCCGTATTCGGTTACGGAAGCATCGCCGTCACATCTTTTGGTTACTTAGATAAAGAGAAAGTGGGTATCATTAAAGATCTAGACACAAAACGTGATTCGAAGATTCATACTTTCCTAGACGACCTAGTATGCAGCATCGCCGCTAACGCATCCAGCCGCCTAGCCCACCGCCTTCGGGACAAACAAGAAAGACTAAGAGAAGAAGAAATCCTCAAAAAAGATCAGGAAGAACAGATTGGCTAGGGGAGGTGTAGTTTACTTCTACACCTCCTCTATGCAATGCGCATAGCCGACGACTTTTAAAAGCCCACTAGGAGTATTCTTCTCCTAGTGAGCGCGCGGCGTGCGAAGCCATTGCCAAGATTCAGATAAAACCAAATTCAGCTTCCCAACAAAATACAACGTTCTTCTTTTACTTTTCCCGATAAACACACCTAGATAGATGCTGAACACCAGCTTTTACACATATACATATACTATCAGCATACCCTTAATAAAAGTCTATAAAATCGGTTGGCAACCAGACTTAATAACCATTTTTCAACTAATGTTGATTATCTTTCCATATAATGATATCCTAATGCCCATGGCATAACAGAACTAACTCTACACTTGAGGTGAATCCAATGTCTAATTCACAGCCGGCACCAAAGAAAACCCGCTGGATCTATTTCAAACAAATATTTACATCAAAATTCCAAGCCAGCTGTATTAAAGCTAAAATTGAGGACAATTGGGTGAACGGTTACGAAATTCCACCATGGGTTGAAATACGTAAACTAAAGAATGATCGGTATGTAGTAAGATATACGTATGATGAATAATATTCTAAACGAAGCAAAACAGCATTTCCTATCAAAACTAAGGTAATTTTAGTCCTATTGACATAATCATTATATCATTATATAATTTTACTTATCCCTAATAGATGAGACTGTAGCTCAGTGGGAGAGCACTTGCTTGACAGGCAAGGGGTCGTTGGTTCAATCCCAATCAGTCTCACCATACATATATAAACAAACGCTCTATAAATTAATAGAGCGTTTTTCTATGTTCACTAAACACACAATACCCCATTTGATCTAGCAATTTTACCTTCCAACAAACACTTTCGTCCAAAGTCAGATGCTTCCTCATAGTTTTTATGGAGTTGTTCATCATCGTTTCCATCGAAAGCTCTTCAGCACCCTTATAAATCCCCCCACAAATCTTCTCCTCTCCCCATCACAAATTGGGTACTTTTTTCCCATGCCATAGTAGCACTGACATCACTAATTAAATAATTTTATAATCCTTACATAAACTGTAATTACTTGGCAAATAATACTATTAAAAAAGTAGGTGCCTCCATGTTCAATAACGAAATTAAACGGATACTATTAGGCAGTACCATGATGTCCACCCTGTTTAGCTTACTGGTCGTAGGATTAACGATTTACCATCACCGCAGAGTTATGGAGTTACTAAATAGACAAACAAAATGAGGGTAACTCAAAAGGGTTGATTCTGCCCTTTTGAGTTACCCTCTAAAAGAAAGGGTAGCTATTCTACACCCTTTCTCAACCTTCTATCCCCAGCAATTCCTCTGCTCGTTGTATTTCCTCTTCCGTTGGAGATTTTACCCCTTCTAACGGATAGTTCAGTCCTAACTCCTTCCACTTGTAGACGCCCATCTGATGATAAGGGAGAAGTTCCACTTTTTCCACATTATCTAATGATTGAATGAAAGTAGCAAGATTACGGAGATCCTCCTCATCATCAGTCACTCCAGGAACGAATACATGGCGAATCCAGACCGGAATCTTTTCATTAGAAAGGAGTCTCGCGAATTCCAAGATGTGCTTATTAGATACACCAGTAAGATGTCGATGTTTCTTATCGTCAATTTGCTTTAAATCAACAAGAATCAAGTCTGTAACCTTAAAGAGTTCCTTTAACTTTGCTTGAAAGATAGGGTTATTGGAATAGCACCCACCTGAACTGTCGACGGTCGTGTGGATGCCAAGCTTTTTGCATTCTTTAAAGAGTTCCGTTAAAAACTCCCCATGCAACAACGGTTCTCCACCACTTACCGTAACACCACCATTGGAGCGCTTCATATAAGGCAAGTATTTTTTTATATCATTAATTAATGATTCCACAGTTACGACTTTTCCTGCTTCTCGATCCCACGAATCAGGATTATGGCAATACTGGCATCGTAGTAAGCACCCTTGCATGAAAATAACATATCGAATGCCTGGTCCATCCACCATTCCTGATGTTTCCACAGAATGAATTCTTCCTTCCATAGAGTACAACCTCCCTTCGAAAACAAGAAAGAAAAAGAGGCAATAGGCCTCTCTTCCTTCTTCAAATTTTATTACCATCGAGTCCCTAGAGCATGGACTCCACTTACATACTCTCATGGAACGTACGATTAATAACATCTATCTGCTGTTCACGGGTTAATTTAATAAAGTTCACGGCATATCCAGACACACGAATGGTTAATTGCGGGTATTCTTCTGGATGCTCCATAGCATCCAACAACGTATCTCGATCAAACACATTAATATTCAAATGATGGCCACCCTTTTCCATGTATCCGTCAAGGATTGCTGATAAATTAGATTTTTGGTCGACCATTTTTCTTCCTAATGCTTTCGGTACAATGGAGAACGTATTGGAAATCCCATCTAACGAATGAACGTAAGGCATTTTTGCAACGGAATTCAACGATGCTAAGGCACCTTTTTTATCACGACCATGCAATGGATTGGCACCAGGTGAAAATGGCTCCCCATCTTTTCGACCATCAGGTGTGTTCCCTGTTTTCTTCCCGTAGACTACGTTGGAAGTGATAGTCAAGATAGACATGGTTGTTTCTGAATTTCGATATGTTGGATGTTTTTTCAACATTTTTGAAAACTTAACAACTAACTCCTCTGCAATGGAGTCCACTTGATCATCGTCATTCCCGTATTGTGGGTATTCCCCTTCAATTTCATAATCGACCGCAAAGCCCGTTTCGTCACGAATCACTTTCACCTTTGAATGCTTAATGGCACTTAAGGAGTCTGTCACAACCGATAATCCAGCGATACCAGTCGCCATCGTACGGCGAACTTCTTTATCGTGTAACGCCATTTCAATGCGCTCATACGAATATTTATCGTGCATGTAATGGATAATATTTAAGGTATTAATGTACAACTCCGCTAACCATTCAAGGACCACGTCGAATTTTTGTACTACTTCGTCATAGTTTAAATAATCAGAAGTTATTGGCTCTATACCAGAAACGACTTTTTTCCTTGCTTTCTCATCCACTCCGCCGTTAATGGCATAAAGGAGTGCTTTTGGAAGATTCGCCCTCGCTCCGAAAAACTGCATTTGTTTTCCGATTGTCATGGCAGACACACAGCAAGCGATCCCGTAGTCATCCCCATATTCTGGAAGCATAATATCGTCGTTTTCATATTGGATCGAGCTTGTTTCAATGGAAACTTTGGTACAATATTTCTTAAAGGTTTCCGGTAATGATGGAGACCATAGAACCGTTAAGTTCGGTTCTGGAGATGGTCCTAAGTTTTGCAATGTGTGTAAGAAACGATACGAGTTTTTCGTCACTAACGACCTGCCATCTTTCCCCATTCCTGCAATGGACTCTGTCACCCAAGTCGGATCACCACTAAATAGCTCGTTATAGTCCGGTGTTCTTGCGAATTTTACGAGACGGAGTTTCATAACAAAGTGATCCACTAACTCCTGTGCTTCCTCTTCCGTTAAACTACCGTTTTCTAAGTCTCTTTCTAAATAAATATCTAAAAATGTAGACACGCGCCCTAAACTCATGGCAGCACCATTCTGCTCTTTAATGGCAGCTAAATAGGCAAGATACAGCCATTGGAAAGCTTCATTTGCATTCGTTGCCGGTTGAGAGATATCAAAGCCGTAAATAGCCCCTAGCTCTTTAAGCTCATTTAGGGAACGATATTGTTCCGAGATTTCTTCACGCAAGCGAATTTTATCTTCTGTCATGGTGCCAGCTAAGCTATGGAAGTCTTTCTTTTTCACTTCCATTAAAAAGTCCACTCCGTAAAGAGCTACTCGCCGATAATCCCCAATAATCCGTCCACGGCCATAGGCATCAGGTAACCCTGTAATGATCCCTACTTTACGTGCTAACATCATCTCAGGTGTATACGCATCGAAAACACCTTGGTTATGGGTTTTTCTGTATTTCGAAAAAATCTCTTCCACGTCTTCATCAATTTCATAGCCGTATGATTCAAGCGCCCCTTTCGCCATACGGATTCCTCCGAATGGTTGTAAGGAACGTTTAAATGGTTTGTCTGTTTGGACACCAACCAATTTTTCTTTATCTTTATTTAAATATCCTGCATCATGGGATGTGATTGTAGAAACGATTTTTGTATCTAAATCATAAACGCCGCCCCGTTCTCTTTCTGCTTTCGAAAGCTCCATCACTTGTCCCCCACAATGATGTGGTAGCCTCCGTTGGTTCGGCGAGAAATTCTTCATTTCCTGTGTATTCTTTG
>JAJOJL010000022.1 GCA_021208645.1 Bacillus sp. (in: firmicutes)
GAGGTTTAATTTGCCCGGTAATGGCAAAGGAAACGCAAGTCGAAAGGGTCAAAATTGGAACGGTTTAATTTGCCGTATGGTAAGGAAATCAAGTGAAACGGTCAAATTGGAAGGTTTAATTTGCTCGTAGAGAGGCAGGAATAAGAGAAACGCATATATTAAAGGGTTTTAGTTAATCAACCATATTACTATATCAGTTTCTATGTTTTAAGTTTAAACTAATCTATAAACTAATAATCTACATCCCACAGTAATAAAGCCTCGTTAATAGAAAAGTTAATCACGTAAGTCCTAATCTGGAGGTGGTTTAGTTGTTTGATAAGATGACCATGAAAACAATCCTTTATATGGGAGAAGGTTCCCTTGATCGGCTCAAGGAACTGACAAATCAATCGATTTTTTTAGTGGTAGATCCCTTTTTGGAAAAAGCTGGCCTGTTACCGTTAATTACAGATAGGCTCCAAGCTGGAAACAATACATATCAAATTTTTAGCAATATTATCCCTGACCCTACTATTGAAACGGTGGCGGAAGGGATGAAAATCATGAAGGAAGTAAAGCCTGACCTCATCGTTATCGTTGGTGGAGGTTCCGCCATTGATGCAGGGAAGGCGATGAAATTTTTAGCCATGGAAGGCTTCGACTACCCAGCCATTCCCATCATTGCGGTCCCAACCACAAGCGGTACAGGCTCTGAAGTCACTTCCTTTTCCGTCATTACGGATGATGCAAAAGGCGTGAAATATCCCATTGTCAATGATCTCATGATACCGGAGGAAGCGATCTTAGATCCCCAGCTTGTCATTACCGTACCACCTGCCGTTACGGCCGATACGGGAATGGACGTGTTGACCCACGCCATGGAAGCGTACGTATCCACAAAGGCCAACCCTGTTTCCGATGCCTTGGCAGAGAAGGCGGTGCAGCTCGTATTTCACTATTTAGAACGGGCCTATCGAGATGGAAAGGATATGGAGGCACGGGAAAAAATGCACATAGCATCTTGTATGGCAGGTCTAGCATTTAATCAAGCGAGCTTAGGGTTAAACCATGCATTGGCCCACGTCTGTGGAGCGAAGTTTCATATTCCCCACGGACGGATGAACACTCTTCTCTTAACGACGGTAATGGAGTTTAATAGTCAGGGGAATGAAAATTTACGGACAGGGGAAAAGTATGCTTCACTTGCAAAGGTTCTTGGCCTGCCAGTCACAACTCTTCGAATTGGGGTTCGGAACCTAGGGCAAGAAATTAAGAAACTACAAAAACGGTTACATATGCCAATGACCCTCACTGCCTGCGGTGTGGATAGGGAGACCCTTCACTCTTTAAAAGAAGAAATTGCCCAAGCAGCATTAGAAGACGGCTGCATGGAAACGAACCCAAGACAACCAACAGAACAAGAACTAGTAGATTTGTTGATGAGAATCTAGAAATTATTTAACTATTCCCAAAAAAATGATATTTTCATAGACAAGGGAAATTTACAAATTTATAATTTAATAGTACTAATTGTTACATATTGTAATTTTGCCAAGAAAGGACCTTGAAGCGTTTCGTCAAAAGGTCCTTGTTTCTTATAGAAAAGGCAGAATCAGAAAGGGTGTGTAATATGGACACAGGAAAGAAAGAACGGGAACGGGTTATCCAGGAATATGTTCCAGGTAAACAAGTAACGTTAGCCCATTTAATTGCCAACCCTAACCCGGAATTATATAAAAAACTGGGGCTTTCGTTAAAGGAAAAAAGCGCCATCGGCATTCTGACCATCACGCCAAGTGAAGCGGCCATCATCGGCGCTGATATTGCCACGAAGGCAGGGGACGTGGAAATTGGTTTTGTGGACCGGTTTACAGGCTCATTGATGATCTATGGCGACGTTGCTCTGTAGAGCAATCGTTACAGGAGGTTATTCGCGGATTGGCAAATATACTAGATTTTTCTACCACAACCATTACAAAAACCTAGGGTGATTCCATGAAAAAGATGATCATGATTGGAAAATCTGGTGGTGGCAAAACCACGTTATGTCAACGAATGCATCAACTGGAACTGGACTATCGAAAAACACAGGGAATCGATCTGTATGAGAACGTCATTGACACACCAGGAGAGTACATTGAAAACCGCTTTTACTACAAAGCCCTCATTGTTACGGCGGCTGAAGCAGATGTAATTGCGTTAGTTCAAGACTGCACGGAAGCTGAAAGTTCATTTCCCCCTCTATTTGGCGGAGTTTTTCCAAAACCTGTCATTGGAATCGTCACAAAGGCAGATTTGGTGGAAGGCCAAAATGAAATTGAACAGGCAAAAGAGTTTTTGGTGCTGGCAGGAGCCGAGAAGGTGTTTGTGACTTCAGCCATGGATGGATCAAGGGGTCCATGAAATAGAAGCCTATCTTAAAGAGGAATAGCCGTCTTCTTTTTACAGAAAAATGTATGCGCTTTCGTAGGTGAAACGTTGTATTGAAGGAGCGAAATTATGGTTGAGGAAATGGTTAGTGTTGGCATTGATATTGGTACATCCACCACTCAGTTAGTGTTGTCGAAGCTACATGTGAAAAACACAGCTTCCAGTGTCTCCATTCCGAAAATGGAAATTGTAGCTAAACATGTTTTTTATAAAAGTACGATTATCTTTACGCCTGTTCACGAGAAAACAAACAAAATCGATGGAGAAAAGCTTCAGCAATTTGTGTTGGAGCAATTCGAGAGGGCTGGTATCAGAAAAAGGGAAATACATACGGGTGCCGTCATTATTACTGGTGAAACGGCAAGAAAAGAAAATGCCAATGAAGTGTTGGGGAAATTAAGTGAATTTGCTGGGGATTTTGTCGTGGCAACGGCAGGCCCTGACCTGGAAAGCATCATTGCAGGAAAAGGTGCCGGAGCCCATACTTATTCCCGCGTCCATTCCACCTCCGTCGTTAATTTGGACATTGGTGGCGGTACGACAAACTTAGCTGTTTTTACGGACGGTGAAGTCCAGGACACGGGTTGTTTAGATATTGGTGGAAGATTAATCAAGGTGGACAAGATATCGAAGGAAATCACTTATATTGCTCCGAAAATCCAGGAGCTTATTCATGACAAAGGGCTGCACATAAAGGTGGGAGACATTGTTACTGCCGAAACGTTGATGCCAGTCGTCAACGAAATGGTAAAGGTGCTGGAGGAGGCCGTTGGACTTCGCCCCCAGTCCCTTGCTTATGAAAAAATCGTTACCCATAAAGGCTTAAAATCAGTTGACGGAGTTTGCTGCCTTTCCTTTACAGGCGGAGTAGCCGATGGGGTTTATGAGGAGGACAAGGTCACAGCTGATCCCTTTCAATACGGAGACATTGGGATTTTGCTAGGAAAGGCCATTGGTAACTCGTCCCTTGTCCGAAGCTTTACCCTTCTTCGTCCAGAGGAGACAATTCAGGCGACTGTCGTGGGGGCAGGGTCCCATACAACGGAGGTAAGTGGCAGCACCATAACTTATACGACAAACACCTTTCCATTAAAGAATCTTCCCATTGTAAAAATACCTTTGGAAGAGGAACAAGAGCATTTACATGACTTAGGGGCACGCCTCGCCGAAAGAATTTCGTGGTTCCGTGTGGAGGACGATTTACAGCCGTTGGCCATTGCCATCCACGGCAAAGTCAGTCCATCTTTTCGTGACGTGGGCGTGTATGCAGACCAACTACTTGAAGGGATGGAGGAGTTGCGTTCACGGGGATTCCCAACGGTAATTATTGTGGAAGAAGACATGGGGAAGGTCCTTGGACAATCAATTTTTGCCAAAGCTAAGGGGTTGAATGATCTCCTCTGTTTAGACGGAATTAAAGTTGATAATGGTGATTACATCGATATAGGAAGACCAATTGGAGACGGGCGGGTCCTGCCTGTCGTCATAAAAACACTTGTATTTCATTAAAGGGAGAGGGGGATTTGGATGATTTTAAAAACAAAACTATTTGGAACAACCTATCAATTTAACAATCTAGTAGATGTTTTTGCAAAAGCCAACGAAGAAAAGTCAGGGGATGTGTTGGCTGGCATTGCGGCGGAATCGGCGGAAGAGCGGGTGGCAGCCAAGGTCGTCGTGGCCAACCTTACGTTAGAGGAGATTCGCAACAACCCAGTTGTACCTTATGAGACAGATGAAGTCACACGGGTCATTCAAGATGATATAAATGAGAGAATTTACGGCCAAATCAAGCATTGGACCGTGGAGCAATTGCGGGAATGGATTTTAGATGAAAACACTACGCGGGCCGATATTGTAAAGGTTTCTCGTGGGTTAACGTCAGAAATGGTAGCTGCCGTCACGAAGCTCATGTCCAATTTAGATTTAATTTACGGGGCGAAGAAGATTCCTATTTGGGCCCATTGCAACACAACCATTGGACTGGAGGGGACGCTATCGGCACGCCTACAGCCCAATCACCCTACCGATAATCCGGAGGGAATTGTGGCCTCCATCATGGAGGGGCTTTCCTATGGTGTTGGTGATGCGGTCATTGGGTTGAACCAGTCGATGATTCGGTGGAAAGCGTCAGTCGTGTGTTAAAAACCTTTGACGAATTTAAAAACAAGTGGGAAATTCCCACCCAGATTTGCGTCCTAGCCCACGTGACGGACCAAATGGAAGCCATACGCCGGGGAGCTCCAACGGATCTTATTTTCCAATCCATTGCTGGCTCTGAAAAAGGAAACACGGCATTCGGCATCACGGCGGACATGATGGAAGAAGCACGGCAGTTGGCATTGAAAGAAGGAACGGCTGCTGGATCGAATGTTTTGTATTTCGAAACAGGACAAGGCTCTGAACTGTCGTCCAATGCCCATCACGGTGTGGACCAGTTGACGATGGAAGCCCGCTGTTACGGCTTTGCGAGAAGGTACCAGCCATTTCTAGTCAATACGGTGGTCGGATTTATTGGCCCGGAGTATTTGTACGATGCAAAACAAGTCATCCGCGCTGGGTTAGAAGATCACTTTATGGGCAAATTGTCAGGCATCCCAATGGGGGTTGACGCTTGTTATACGAACCACATGAAAGCAGATCAGAACGATATTGAAGATTTAGCTGTTTTGTTGACGACGGCAGGATGTAACTATTTCATGGGAATCCCTCATGGGGATGATGTCATGCTCAACTACCAATGTACTGGCTACCATGAAACATTGACGTTGAGACAGTTACTAGGGGTAAAACCAATTAAGGAATTTGAAGAGTGGTTGCTGAAAATGGGCTTCATTGATGACAAGGGTAAAATTACGCCTAGAACTGGCGATGCATCGGTGTTTTTAAAATAAGGGAAGGGAGGCAACCAATTTTATGGTAGATCAAGACATGAAATTGCTTGTGGAAAAACTGGTGATGGAAGCGGTAGAGGAAAAATTGAAAGCAGGCGGAAGTTCGCTTACTGGATCTGAGAGAGAGGCGAACGGTCGGGGAGCTGAGCCTAGTGGTGATGGAGACTCCCTTCCTGATATTACGGAAGTAGAGATAAAAAAGGAATTGTTAGTACCGAATCCTGAGGATCGTGAGGGGTATTTGCGAATGAAGGAAAAAACACCGGCAAGAATCGGTGTATGGCGGGCAGGGCCACGCTATAAAACGTCCACTTCTTTGAGGTTTCGAGCTGATCATGCTGCTGCCCAAGATGCGGTGTTTTCCTATGTGAGTGAAACGTTTGTGGAAGAGTTAGGGTTTGTTTCTGTAGAAACGTTGTGTGGTCATAAAGAGGAGTATGTGACGAGACCAGATTTAGGCCGGCAATTCTCTTCGGAAATGCTGGAAATTATCCGGCAGAAAATGGGGAAGGAAAAGGTAGCCCTTGTAGTAGGGGATGGTTTAAGCTCTGCCGCTATTGAAGCAAATGCAGCGGATATTGTCCCTTCCATTAAGCAAGGACTGAAAATGTTTGGTATCGAAGTTGGTGAAGTGTTGTTTGTGAAGCATTGCCGCGTTCCTGCCATGGATGTAATTGGGGAAGTAACAGGGGCAGATGTGGTCTGTTTGTTAGTGGGAGAACGACCAGGTCTTGTGACAGCAGAATCCATGAGTGCTTACATTGCCTATAAACCGACGGTGGATATGCCAGAAGCACGTAGAACGGTCATATCCAACATTCACCGCTGGGGAACGCCTGCTGTGGAAGCAGTGCCCACATTGCTGAGGTTATTAAAAAGATGATCGATAAGAAGGCATCTGGGATTGAATTGAAGTCGTAGGGGAGGGGAAGGGATGATATGAAACATTCACCGATTTTTGCAAACGTATTGAGTACGAAGATCATTTCCAATGTTAGTCCGGACATGGCTAAGCAGTTTTCCCTCAAGGAGAATCAACGAAGCCTTGGTCTCGTGACGGCTGACGTGGATGATATTACGTATGTGGCCTTGGATGAAGCAACGAAGGCTGCAGATGTGGAAGTGGTGTATGCCAAATCCATGTACGCTGGCAGCGCCAATGCATCGACGAAGCTTGCTGGGGAGGTAATTGGTATCCTGGCTGGACCTACGCCTGAGGAAGTGAAGAGTGGCTTGGATACGGTCGTTCAGTTTATGGAGCGAGGTGCTCATTTTGTTAGTGCCAATGAAGATGATTCCATTGCTTACTTTGCCCATTGCGTTTCTAGGACTGGTTCTTATTTGTCAAAGATTGCAGGGGTAGAGGAAGGTGAGTCGCTTGCCTATTTGATTGCTCCTCCGCTAGAGGCCATGTTTGCGTTAGATGCAGCATTGAAGGCGGCGGATGTGAAGGTGGCGGAGTTTTTCGGTCCGCCATCGGAAACGAATTTTGGCGGTGGCTTGTTGACGGGCAGTCAGTCTGCCTGTAAAGCAGCGTGCGAAGCCTTTGCCGAGGCTGTGGAAAAAGTAGCGGAGGATCCGAAGGGGTATTAAGTTCTGGAAGATTGGTGTGTGTCGATTATTTAGATAGTGTTGAATACCGCCACTGGAATTACCACCTACGCCATGTGTTTTACCACTGAATGACAAGGTATTTACCACTGTATGCCAGGCTGTTTACAGTTTAAGTAGGGAATTCATGTTGCACAAACAGGGATGTTGCCTAAATAAATTAGATTACAGGGACTATTTTTATTATTTATTATTTTTATGAAAAAGGGGCGAGCGAAGGAGCTTCTATATCATTTCCTAGCAAAAAAATACGGGGTTGATCTCAAATATGAAAAAAGTGCCCTGTCTACAAAATTTCCTTATGGTGTTGCCATAGTCGCTGGAGCGGTATTTGCATTAGTAAATCAACAGTCAATAGTAATTTGGTAAATAAATACTAAAAAACCTACTGTTAACAGTACATGACTACTGTTTAATAGTGGGGGTTTTTCGCTTCATTTGTGCTATTATACTTTTCTAAGCAAGGAGGAAGGCATGTTGAAATCTGAGAATGGACAAGCGTTAGTTGAAATTGCAATTTCTATGATGATTTTAGCGATACTTTTTAGTGGAATTATCGACTTCGGTCGTACATTTCATGCATTTTTAGCCATTGATCATGCTGGCAGAGAAGCAGCAAGGGTTGCTAGTGTCGGTGGTAGTGATGCGAAAATAAGAGAGGCAGCTATACAATCAGCAAGGCACCTTAAGATAAATGAATCAAATATTAAAATTGAACCTGATCAATATAAACGTGCACGTGGAGAAAATGCAACGGTGACTCTTACATATAATATTGGGTTTATTACCCCAATCGTGGGACGATTGTTTCCAGATAATCAACTTAGACTTGAATCAGAAACTGTTATGAGAGTGGAGTGAAATAATGAAAAAGAAAAGCTCTTTATTTAAAACAGAAGATGGTGCAGCACTTGCAGTAGTAAGTTTGTCAATGGCAGTATTACTAAGTATAAGTGCAATTGTCATTGACGGTGGCGCACTTTACCTTGAGAAAAGTCGTGTTCAAAAAGCAGTTGATGCGGCTACGTTAGCAGGAGCACAAGTTCTACCAGCAACTGAAAGAGCGAGAGAAATAGCGATAGATATTGCCTCTGAAAATGGGATAACGATTGACAATGAGAATATCCTCATCACAGATACCTCTATAGAAGTAAGTGCTCAAGCTGAAAAAGAGTTAACTTTTGCTCGAATCATGGGCTTTTCTAGTACAAATGTATCTGCTCGTGCTAGAGCTGAAAAAGGTGGAACGGTAGTAGGTGGAAGTGGATTTTTACCACTTGTTGTTGTTGAAGACGCCTTCAAACAAGGACAATTAGTAGAGTTAACTTCTCCACCAGGCAATGGAGCAACAGGAAACTACGGTTATATTAGGTTTGATGAAGGAACGTTAGCTTATAATATTACTCACGGTTATAAAGGGCATTTGGAAAAGAGGAATGCAAATATTTACTGATCCAGGAAATAAAACATCTTCTATTCACGTAAGAAATGCAATCAATGGGGCGCATTAATAGCGATATGAGTAAGCTTAAATGCCAGGATCCATTAACAGCTGATAATTCCTGCAACAAGCTAATTTATATTCCAATGGTTGACACTATTTCAGTTTCCGGATCTTCTGAAAAAGTAACAATCGTTGGTTTCGCTGCTTTTTTATTAGTAGATGATACAGTGAAACCAAGTAACAACTCCATACTTAGAGGGTATTTTGTTGACTCAGTTTTTCCTGGAGATGTCGTTGCTTCGACAGAAAAAAGTTTTGGGTTATCTGCAGTGAAATTTAACATATTAAAATTGTTTTGACATTATTGTAAATAACAAGGTAGGTGTAACGCTTTGAATTCAAAATTGATATTACTATTGGCCATCATTATGGGTGGAATTACAACTTTTTTATTTAGTAATTATATGAAAAATGCAGCATTATCACAAGAAGTGATAACAAATGAAGTAACCGTCGATATTATTGTCGCAGCTGAGCCTATGAAAAAAAAAATGAGCGTATTACAGCTGAAAAATTAGCCATTCAAACAGTTCCTGAAACCGCGTTTTTCCAACAATCCATTACTTCGAAAGAGGAGTTAGAAGGGCTATTTGTAACTGCGGATATGGAAATGGGAGAAGCATTCTTAAGTCATAGAGTCCAAAGTGAAAAAGAAGAAAATCTATTTATTTCTAGAAAAATAAAAGAAGGATATCGAGCTGTTTCGGTTGCTGTAAACTACGTCGAATCAGTTTCTACATTAGTAGAGCCAGAAGATATAGTTGATGTTATTTTTAGTGAAATGAATGAAATAGCTGAAAAAGATGACAAAAATAAGAGGGAAACTGTTGTAAGTAGGGTTCTTTTAGAAAATATTCGTGTTGTAGCTGTTGGTAGAAGGATGAATGAATTAACTTCACCGGAAAACCATGTTGAATATAGTACAGTCACTTTTGAATTGAAGCCGGAAGATGCTGTTAAGTTAATAAATGCAACTGAACGTGGAGAAATTCACTTAATGTTAAAGAGTCGTATTAATGTAACGTTTAGAAAATATGAATGAAGAAATGTAACATTTACTTAATCATTGTGGAGGTGACGGAAGTAATGCCCCAAGCAGAATCCCAGCAACACGGAGAGCTAGTGGTCGTCTGCAGTGGTAAAGGTGGAATTGGACGGACAATGCTATCCGTAAACCTTGCCATAGCGATGAGTAAAAAAAAAAAGAATGGTAAGTGTTTTCGATGCAGATTTCCAATTTGGAGATGTAAATATGGCATTGGATCTTCAAACCAATTCTACAATATTTGATATGGTTCATGATGAAAACGAGATAAATGAATTTAATATAGAACAATTTATTTCTGTACATAGTAGTGGTGTTG
>JAJOJL010000014.1 GCA_021208645.1 Bacillus sp. (in: firmicutes)
GGAAAGGGTTTCTCCTGTCAGCGAGCGACGTGCGAAGCTATTGCAACCGCTGAAAGCGAGTGCCTGAAGCGGAAATCAACTCCTCAATTAGAACAGCTAAATGTAATTATCAATAATAACGGTGGCTGTTAAGCCATAGTTGTTTTATACAGAAACTATGTTTATGACAAGTTGATTTCAGTGCAAGGTACGACACGCCTGCGGGAAAAGCAACAGCCGAAGACCCCGCAGGTACGAGGAGGCTGAGGCGTTGCCCGCGGCAAGGGAGTACCTGGAGCGGAAATCAACTACTTATTTATAGTTTCCTTTTATGGTGGTGGCTGTAAAGCCATGGTTGTTTTGAACATGATTCGTGACTACTGTTTAGCATATTTCCCATTGACAAGCATAAATTTGTTTTAAAGCTTGTCTTGTTAGGGGGATTGTCATGGGTAACATTTTAATCCAACGTCTATCTAGAGCTTCCATTGTTTTAATTTGCTTAGTACTCATTATTGTTACTGTATATATATTAACGGTTTATTTATACCCCTTTTTAATCGGTTTATTAATATCATTACTATTTCTGCCGGCAGTAAACTTTATGGAAAATAGATTCGGTTGGAAACGTTCGGCTGCCGTTTTTTTTTGTCATTATTTTTTTTGTCATCTTATTTTCTGCATTGATAACTTTATTAATAGCAGAAATAGTCGCAGGGATCAGTTATTTGTCAAAGGTACTTCCTCAGTATATTCATGATGGAGTGGATTATATTCACCAATGGTTTGACAAGTATATCTTGCCTTTCTATGAAGGTTTAATTGCCTACTCCTCTCAACTCAACACTGGACAGCAAAATACCGTTCATCATTCTCTTGAGACGATTCTAAGCGATGTAGGAACCCATTTGAGTAATCTATTACAGTATATTTTAAATGGTTTTGCCGATTTCCTCTTAGCTCTACCGAATACCATGACTGTTTTATTTTTTTGCTTTATTGGGGGCTTTTTTTCATTACAAAGGATTGGCCTGTGATGGTTCAATGGGTGGAAGAGAAAACACCTAAACGGGTAAAAATCATTGTTAATAAAATGACGAGTCAATGGAAGCAGGCGATTGTTGGATATTTTCTCGCTCAACTTGTTTTAGTTTCCATGACTGGAGTAATCGTACTTATTGGATTACTAATCATTGGCGTAGAATACGCCATTACAACTGCTGTTTTGATTGCTATTGTGGATTTATTTCCTTATTTAGGAACTGGTCTTATTTTTCTTCCTTGGATTATCTATGCATTTATTTCAGGAAATTGGACTTTATCTATTGGACTATCCATCTTATATGGAATCGTAATTATTCAGAGGCAATTAGCAGAGCCTAAAGTTATGTCCAAGCATATGGGAATCCCACCACTCGCTTTACTTGTTTCATTATTTACATGTTATCAATTGTTTGGAGTGTTTGGGCTATTAATTGGACCTGCTGTATTGATTTTCTTCCAATCCATACTTCGGTCAGGATTACTAGAAGAAATAGGAGATTACGTAAAAAAGGGTGCTTAAGAAAAAAATAGGGTGCCCTAAAGGGAGTAAACATCTCCATTTAGCACCCCATTGAAAATTTTATGCTTAATAAATTACCATCTTCTATTCGTATAAAACGTTACATTGCCATTCTTTATCATTCGTTCAAACAGTCGTTGGAGGAAACCTTTAAAAATGGCACGAGTCTGGGGTATTAATAGGAAAAACCCAAATGCATCTGTAATGAAACCAGGTGTTAGTAAAACTACTCCACCTACTAGTATACAAACCCCATCTAACATAACGCTGCCTGGAACCATTCCCTGAGAAGCTTGAAGCTGAGCTGTACGTATGGCATTTAAACCTTCTCTTTTAGCTAAGGCTGCTCCTAAAATCCCTGTTAAAATAATCAACAAAATTGTAGGTATAACACCAATCATATTTCCTGATAAAATTAACACCCAAATTTCAAGGGCCGGTACTATAATGATAAGTAAGAAAAATAACTTTCCCATTGACTATCTCCTTAATTTAATGACTTCTCTCTTATATACGATAATATATGAAAAAACGTTTCAAGAAAAGGGACAGCACTAATGAAGCCAACACACAGCTAAAAAATGAGGAGCTTTCTTAGCAATAGCTGAAGCATTAACACACTCCGCGGAACAAATTTTCTACATTAACCACAAGAAAAAAGAAGGAATAAAATTCATTCCTTCTTCCTTAAATCGTTAAATCCAATTACAAAACACTAGCTTGTCCTTTGTAAATATTACCGTGGTGACCGTCCACTGTCACTTCTTCACCATCAATGAATACTTTCGTGGCATCTTCCACACCTACAATAACAGGAATACCAAGACTTAAACCAACAACAGCGGCATGGGAGGTTAATCCACCTTGCTCTGTAATAACTGCCGATGCTTTTTCAAATGCAGCCATCATATCCCTATCTGTATTAGAAATGATTAAAATATCACCTTCAGTTACTCGGTTGATGGCATCTGTAGCATCCTTGGCTACTACAACTTTCCCTGTTGCTGATTTTCTGCCAATACCTTGACCGCTTGCAGCAACCTCTCCGATAATGTGAACCTTCATAATATTTGTCGTTCCCTTTTCTCCAATTGGAACACCTGCAGTAATTACTACAAGGTCTCCGTGCTTAACAAGACCTGTTTTTAACGCACCTTCAACGGATAATTGCAATAACTCATCTGTTGAAATTGCTTGACGACCAACCTGCGGATGAACACCCCAGCTTAAAGCAAGAGATCGGCAAACACGGTCGTTACTTGTCACAGCAATTATTGGTGATTTAGGACGATACTTGGAAATCATTCTTGCCGTATGCCCGCTTTCTGTAGCAGTGATAACAGCTGAAGCACCTAAGTTTAATGCTGTATGAGATACGGATTGGCTAATTGCATCCGTAATTGTTTGTTGGCTTTCCTGACGTCTTTTCCTTAAAATATCTTCGAATTTTAATGCAGTTTCTGTTTTAATTGCAATATTACTCATGGTTTGTACTGATTCTACTGGATAAGTTCCAGCTGCCGTTTCTCCAGAAAGCATAATTGCATCTGTGCCATCA
The DNA here is from genome assembly GCA_021208645.1 of Bacillus sp. (in: firmicutes). Taxonomy (GTDB): domain Bacteria; phylum Bacillota; class Bacilli; order Bacillales; family Salisediminibacteriaceae; genus Evansella. The sequence goes on from JAJOJL010000014.1 coordinate 3,102, forward strand.
AAGATAGCATTGGCAACGTCACTTGCTTCCGCTCTAGTTGGACGAGGGTTACGCTGCATAGAATCAAGCATTTGTGTTGCTGTAATGACAGGCTTTCCTAAAGCATTACATTTCTTAATAAGTTCCTTTTGAACAAGAGGAACGTCCTCTGCAGGAATTTCCACACCTAAGTCCCCTCTTGCAACCATTAATCCTTCAGAAACCTCTAGAATTTCATCGATATTATCGACACCTTCTTGGTTTTCAATTTTAGGAATGATTTGTATATGGCCTGCATCATGTTTTTCTAATAACTCTCTTATTTCTAAAACGTCTGACGCACGTCGTACAAAGGATGCAGCAACAAAATCAACATCCTGCTCAATACCAAAAACAATATCATTAGCATCCTTTTCCGTAATTCCAGGCAATTTAACACTTACCCCTGGAACATTGACACCTTTTTTATTCTTAAGAACTCCACTGTTAATTACTTCTGTAACAATTTCTCCATCAGCAATTCCTGTCACCTTTAGTTCAATAAGTCCATCATCTAACAAAATGGTGGAACCTTCACGAACATCCTCAATTAAACCTGGATATGTAATAGAGAACTTTTCTGCTGTTCCAACCACTTCAGACATGGAAATTTTCACAGTCGATCCTCTTACTAGCTCTACTTCGCCACCTTCAACTGTTTGCGTGCGAATCTCAGGACCCTTCGTATCTAACAAAATTGCCACAGTTTTCCCTAAGCTATTAGCAGCTTCACGGATATTTTTTATTCTTGCTCCATGTTCTTCAAAGTCTCCATGAGAAAAATTCAACCTTGCAACATTCATTCCAGCTGAAATTAGTTCTGTCAATTTCTCTACACTTTCACTAGCAGGCCCAATCGTACATACTATTTTTGTTCTTCTCATCATATTTCCTCCTCTAAATAAACCACTACTTATAAGTTAGTTTCCACTTTGATAGCTTGTAGCATACGAAAGCAAGGACATAAATTTTTGTCCTTGCAAAAAAGCATAGGATACTTCCATAAAATAAATACAACTATTAGAAATTAGACAATCAAATGAAGATAAGAGACTTTTACAATACTTCAAGTTACATGAAAGATCAAAGTTAGGCAACCTGAAATTATATAGAAAGTTCTTTAGAAAGCTTGTACATTGATTCATCAACCTTATGTTTGTTCGCTAACGCTTCTTCAATTTTATGGGAAACAAGCTTATTCTGCTCAATACCAACCATAATTCCAGCTTCTCCATTTATAAGAAGTTCTACCGCGTATGCACCTAAACGACTGGCTAAAACACGGTCTGCAGCAGTAGGGGAACCACCGCGCTGTATATGTCCTAAAACAGTAACACGAGTTTCTAAATTTGTTCTCTCTTTAATCTCACGACCTATATCTACACCTGACCCTGCACCTTCTGCAACAATGATAATACTGTGTTTCTTTCCACGTTCATGCCCTTTCCTTAACCTTGCAACGATATCATCCATGGAATAAGCTTCTTCTGGTATTAAGATGGATTCTGCACCATCGGCAAGGCCTGACCAAAGGGCAATATCTCCTGCATCTCGGCCCATAACTTCAATAACGTACGTACGCTCATGGGAAGTGGCAGTATCTCTGATTTTATCAATGGCGTCGATTACTGTATTTAGGGCTGTATCAAAACCTACTGTGAAATCTGTACCTGGAATATCATTATCTATGGTACCTGGTATTCCAATTGTAGGGAACCCATGCTCAGACAGTTTTTTCGCTCCTTGGAAGGAACCATCTCCTCCAATGACAACTAAACCTTCAATACCAAATTTTTTCAGTTGTTCAATACCGGCTAGCTGACCTTCTAACGTCTTAAACTCCTCACACCTTGCAGTGTAGAGCATTGTCCCTCCACGGTGAATAATGTCACCTACAGACCCAATCTCTAATTGCTTGATGTCACCATTGATTAAGCCAGAATATCCATAATAAATACCATAAACCTCTATATCGTGATAAATGGCCTTTCGAACAACTGCTCGAATGGCTGCGTTCATTCCTGGTGAATCTCCACCACTTGTTAATACACCAATACGTTTCATATACATTTCACCTCTTCGAATTCCTAGCTTACTATTTAATATGTGTTTAAAATACCACTTTCATTTACTAAAAACAACCAAGTTTTATAAGCAAGCAAAAAGGCTTCCCCTGAAGTGGGGAAGCACATTCCTTATTTCATCACCATGACACCGTTTACATGGGCATAGTCTCCAATTTTCTTAAATTTTTCGTAACGTTTTAAAACCAACTCTTCCCCTGTTAAATTTTTCAAGTCTTCTAGGGATTTTTCCAATGATTTTTTTTATAGCTTCTGCTTGGTAGTTCACATCCCTATGTGCTCCACCACGGACCTCAGGAATCATTTCATCAATTAATCCTAGTTCCTGTAAATCGGGAGCTGTTATTTTCATGGTTTCAGCAGCACGCTTTGCCTGACTAGAATCTTTCCATAACAGGGCTGCAGCCCCCTCAGGTGATATAACAGAATACGTGGAGTTTTCCAACATCAAAATTCTGTCACCAACCCCTAAGGCTAATGCTCCACCGCTTCCCCCTTCACCAATTACAACACAAACGATTGGTACCCTTAATCCTGCCATTTCGATTAGATTTCTAGCAATCGCTTCACTTTGTCCTCGCTCTTCCGATTCAATTCCAGGGTCTGCTCCCTTTGTATCTATAAAACAAATAATAGGCCGCTTAAATTTTTCTGCCTGTTTCATTAGCCGCAATGCTTTTCGGTAACCCTCAGGATGAGGCATACCAAAATTACGCTTAATATTCTCCTTCGTGTCTTTGCCCCGTTGATGTCCAATAATTGTTACTGGCTGGCCATTAAATTTACCAATACCACCTACAATGGCTTTATCATCCCCGTAAAGTCGGTCTCCGTGCATCTCAAGAAAGTCAGTAAATAAACGGTGGATATAATCCAATGTAGTGGGCCGCTTGCTGTGACGAGCAATCTGTACCCTTTCCCATGGATTTAAGTTACCGTAAATATCCTTTTCTAGTTGTTCTAAACGTCCTTCTAGTTTTTCTATTTCTCCAGAAAGATCTATCCCTTTTTCTTCTGTAAATGTCTTTAATTCTTTAATTTTATTTTTAAGTTCTACGATTGGTCTTTCAAAAGGAAGTTGTTGTTCAGCCATTTATTTTCCCTCCTATCCTATTGAGGTTGATGTAATTCTAATATTTTACTTAATCTATCCTTTAGTTCATGTCTTGAAACAACCTGGTCCAATTGACCATGCTCCAGCAAAAACTCAGCTGTCTGGAAATCATCTGGCAACTTCTGACGAATTGTCTGCTCAATGATTCTTCTTCCAGCAAATCCAATTAGTGACTTAGGTTCTGCTAAATTAATATCCCCTAAGGATGCAAAACTGGCAGAAACTCCACCTGTAGTTGGATGCGTCATTACACTAATGAAAAGCTGACCCTTTTCATGTAATTGATTAAGGGCTGCACTTGTTTTTGCCATTTGCATTAAACTAAATACCCCTTCTTGCATTCTCGCTCCACCAGATGCGGAAAACATAATAAAAGGCTTGTCCTCACGCACGGCATGTTCAATGGCTCTGGCAATCTTTTCTCCCACAACACTGCCCATACTACCCATTCTAAATCTAGAATCCATAACACCAATAACAGCAGGAAAACCACCAATTTTCCCTGCTCCTGTTACAACTGCTTCATTTAGTTTTGTTTTCTTTCTGTCTAACTCAGATTTTTCTAGGTAAGTTGGGAAATCTAGCGGATCTGTTGCAATCATATCTTTGTCGAACTCTTCAAATGTACCATCATCTACTGTAAGATGAATCCGCTCGTACGCTGATAAACTAAAGTGATGCTGGCAACCCTCACAGACCATCTTGATTTTACGAAGTTCTTTCGTATACATAATAGTTTTACACTTTGGACATTTTGTCATTAACCCTTCAGGAACTTCTTGCTTTGCTTCCTCTGAAGGAATGGTAGCGTACTTTTTCTTTTTGGAAAATAAGTCTCGTAACACGTTCTACTCTCACCTCTTTATAATATCTAAATTCATTCTCTACGGTTTACATATTCCTTTATGTGATTAATTATGATGGACAAATATATAATAATGAAAATTTGTTCTATCATACAATTTTCATGTGGCTATTTCAAGGTAAACTATTAGTATCTGGTTATAAAACCTAGCTATTAAAAACGACTATTTTCTAAATGACTCCTTAAAGAATCAATGGCTGCCACTTCATCTTTGTTGGCAACAGCTTTGAAAATAGCTTCATGTTCTAATATGGCATTCTCGGTTCTTCCTTGCCTAGACAAGGATTCTTTTATGGCAAATTTACTATATTCTACTAACGGGCGCCAAATGTTGAGCATTAAATTATTATGGCTAGATTCTACTAAAGTTTTATGAAATAAATAATCTTCCTCAAACGGTATTTGCCCGTCTTGCCATTTTGCCTTCGATTGACTAATTAATTCTTTTAGTTTCCTTAACTGTTCCTCAGAAGCGCGCATACAAGCTAATCTAGCAGCCTCTACTTCGATTATTTGTCTCGTTTCAGTTAAGTCCTTTCTTGCCTGTGTGTTCTTCAAGAAAAAGCTGGCCAAGACCTCGGCCAAGCGGTGTCCACCTGATTCTTTAATAAACGTCCCTTCCCCTTTTCTTGTTTCAATTAAGTCCAGTAATTCCAGTGCACGAAGAGCCTCTCTTACTGAAGACCTGCCTACTTTCAAACGTTCTGCTAGTTCCCTCTCAGACGGCAACTTATCTCCAGGCAATAGTTGATCGTCCATAATTATTTGATCAATTTCTTTTAATATATTGACATAGACCTTATTATTCGTTCCCATAAAAAAAGGTCAACTCCTTAATTTCCCACAATCTGTTGCTAACCATAAATAAACAGAGTCCAGAGCTTGTGAGGAGCATTCTCGCCGTTTACTTTCTCTGAACCCCATTCATTTGTATCACTTCCGTTATTTATTTTTCATCGATCATTGTTAATTCTTTCGTTCTTCTTTCTACTTCCTCAGGGTCCACTTTTTTACGAGCAACACCAGTTTCCATTGCTGCTTTTGCAACGGCCTTTGCAACTGCTGGTGCAACTCTAGGATCAAAAGGTCCTGGAATTACATAATCCACATTTAATTCCGACTCATTAACTAACTCAGCAATTGCCTTAACTGCAGCGACCTTCATTTCTTCATTGATATGAGTTGCATACACATCCAAAGCCCCGCGGAAAATACCTGGGAAAGCTAGAACATTATTTACTTGATTTGGGAAGTCTGAACGGCCTGTCCCTATTACACTTGCACCAGCTTCTTTCGCATCTTCTGGCATAATTTCCGGAATCGGATTAGCCATAGCAAAAATAATTGGATCAGGATTCATGGATTCAATCATTTCTTTTGTTAGAGCACCAGCTACTGATACACCTACAAATACATCAGTACCTACAATTATATCCTCTAAGGAGCCTTCCTTTTTGTCACGATTAGTAACAAGGGCTAATTCATGTTTAAGATCATTCATTCCATAGCCTCTGCCTTCGAAAATAGCCCCTTTGGAATCACATAAAATGAATTCTTTACATCCCATGGATTTCAATAGTTTGATGATTGCAATCCCAGCCGCACCAGCACCATTTACAACAACCTTAATTTCCTGCATAGACTTCCCTGTAATCTTTAAGGCGTTTAATAAACCTGCAGCTGTAACTATTGCTGTACCGTGTTGATCATCATGAAAAACAGGAATATTCATTTCCTTTTTTAAACGCTCTTCAATTTCAAAACATCTAGGAGCAGCAATATCTTCTAAGTTAATTCCCCCAAAAGTCGGTTCCAACAATTTAACTGTCTCTACAATTTTATCCACATCACTCGTGTTCAAACAAATTGGAAATGCATCTACCCCTGCAAATGATTTAAATAAGACAGCTTTCCCTTCCATAACTGGCATGGCTGCTTCTGGACCGATATTACCAAGTCCTAACACAGCAGTACCATCAGAGACTACACCAACCATGTTCCCTTTAACTGTATACTCATACACCGTTTGCGGATCTTCAAAAATTTCTTTACATGGTTCTGCAACTCCTGGTGAATAAGCTAACGACAGATCACGGGCATTTCGAACAGCTACTTTAGCCTTCGTTTCTAATTTCCCCTTTTTCATCCGATGCATATGTAATGCTTCTTCTCTTATTGTCGTCACTTTCCCCACTCTCCCTTTTCTACTTTATCGAAGTGGTCTGACCACCCCATGACAATTTACATTATAACAAAAATCACTGAAATGAAACACCCTAAATCTGCCTAGTGCTAAATAAAACAGCCTATTAAAGAATAAATTTCCATTTAGTGTGTGTTCAAAAATCATTTGGGCAATGGCTTCGCTCGTCGCATCGAGTCTGTTCAAACGGGGAAAAACACCCCCTCTTATACAGAAACTATGGTTAATAAAGTTGATTTCAGCGTAAGGCACGACACTCCTCGAAAATGCTTCACATTTTCTTCGTGCGTGGGCAGACTCGAGGGAGCATCTCAGAGTCCTGCGGGAAAAGAGGTTAAGGGGAGACCCCTCAGGCGAAGCCGAGGAGGCTCCACAACCTCCCGCGGAAAGGGAGTGCCTGTAGCGGAAATCAACTACTTATTTATAGTTTCCTTTTATGGTGGTGGCTGTAAAGCCATGGTTGTTTTGAACAGACTCTTTAAGGAACATTTTTCAGAAATACATTATCCTTCCCAAGTACGGACTGTAATTTCAGCAAGATGGAATCAGATCCGGAAACATTCCATAATTCGGACAAGCGGATTACCTTTTGTGATTGTGCATAATAAAGAATAACAGGAACATCTCCCGGCTCTGCTTCTAATATCTTTTTAACTTCCGATAATTTATTTTGTTTTTCGTGGAGATAAGAAACTTTTAAATAAAGGGTTGGTTGTTTTAACTGGTCCTGCTTTTTCTTCATATCAGTTATTTTTGTACACTTTCTTAATACAAGCTTAATCTCACCGTTATGCTCTTGTTTAACTCCCTCTATGAATAAGAGTTCTCCCTTTGTCAGCTTTAACCGATATTTTTCTAGGCTGTCGGAAAATACGGTAACGTCTATCTCACCAGTTTCATCTGATAATTGGACAAAAGCCATTTGCTTCTTGGACTTTGTCTGTATCACTTTCACTTCTTCAACAAGCCCAGCTAGTCTTACCATATCATTAGTAGATTCTTTCATCTCTAGAATAGACACCCGTCCGTAGGGTGTAACAACCCCTAAGTCTGACTCGATTGGGTGACCAGAGGCATAAAACCCTAACACTTGTTTTTCAAAGTTTAACTTATCCTTTTGAGTTAGTGGCGGCACTGGAATATATTCTGGCTCAACTGGTTCCTCGTAAAACAACTCTGTTTGAGAAGCAGCTGTTTGATCCCGATACTTTACCCCATATTCCATAGCTGTCTCTACACTAGCCAACAGCTGCGCTCGGTCATTATGAAGTTCATCTAACGCTCCCGAAACAATTAATGCCCTTACGGCTCGTTCTGGTAAAATTCTAGCGGGAATTCTAGCACATAAATCAAACAAACTTGTAAAAGCTTCTTTTTCCCTTTCTACTATGATTGCTTGAACAGCAGGTAGCCCAAGATTTTTTTATAGCCAGAAGACCAATCCATATCTCTCCATTCTTGACGTTAAATCCTCCATCGCTATTTACAATAGATGGTGGGTGAATAACGATACCGTTTCGCTTTGCCTCGGCAACATACTCACCAAGTTTCTCATGATGATGGATTACCGTTTCCATTAAAGCACCCATGAATTCAATTGGGTAGTTCGCCTTTAAATAGGCTAAATAATATGCGATAATACTGTAGGCAACAGCATGACTTCGGTTGAAACCGTAGTTTGCAAATCGAAGGATCAAGTTATACATATGGTCCGCTTCTTTTTCTGTGTATCCTTGATGTACAGCTCCCTTTGTAAACCGTTCCCTCTCCTGCTCCAAGACTTGGCGCTTTTTCTTCCCAACGGCACGTCGAAGAATATCTGCTTCCCCTAGTGAAAATCCTGCCATCTTTGAGGCAATTTGCATAATTTGCTCCTGATATATTAGAACACCATAAGTAGGTTTTAATATATCAATTAATGAATCGTGGGGGTAAACTACCTGTTCTTCCCCGTGTTTTCTTTTAATATAGGTCGGTATATTTTCCATTGGCCCAGGGCGATACAAGGCATTTACAGCCACAATATCTTCAAACTCTGTCGGCATTAAACGTTTCAAAACGCTTTTCATTCCAGAGGATTCTAGTTGAAACACACCGCTCGTCTCACCTTTTCCAAGTAAATGAAACGTTTTTTCATCGGTAAAAGGTATTTCTGAAAGCTCAATCTTAATTCTTTTATTAACTTCCACTTTTCTAATTATAGATTTGATAAAACTTAAATTTCTCAAACCTAAAAAGTCCATTTTTAAAAGGCCTAACTCTTCTAAATCTCCCATGGGAAATTGAGTTAAATAGAGACCATCATTTCCTTCCTGTAGCGGGACCACATCAGTTAAAGGAACTTTGCTCATGACAATCCCCGCTGCATGAATAGATGAATGTCGCGGCAACCCTTCGACAGCAAGAGCAATTCGGAATAATTCTTGTAACTGCTCATCCCCTTTGATCATTTCTTTTAAAGAATGCGCTTCCTGCAAAGCCTCCCTTAATGTAATTTGAGGCCGCGTTGGAATACTTTTAGATACTTTATCAATTAAAGGAAGGCCTATACCTAATACTCTTCCTACATCTCGAATGGCAGCTTTGGCAGCAAGTGTACCAAATGTAATAATTTGTGCCACATGCCTTTTTCCGTATTTTTCCTTAACATACTGAATTACTTCATCACGACGATCATCAGGGAAATCAATATCAATATCAGGCATTGAGATTCTCTCAGGGTTCAAGAACCTCTCAAACAACAGGCCAAATTTAATTGGATCCACATCTGTAATTTTTAACGTGTACGCCACTAGGGAACCTGCTGCCGATCCCCTTCCTGGACCTGTCAAAATTCCTTTTTCGTGGGCATATCTCATAAAATCAGCTACGATTAAAAAGTAATCTTCAAACCCCATTTTTGAGATTGTTTGAAGTTCATAATCAAGTCTATTTATTATGTCTTGGGAAGGGTTGTTATATCTTTCCTTCATCCCTTTGTAGCAGAGCATCTCAAGGTACTTCCTTGCAGTCATATTTTCCGGTACTGGAAATTCAGGAAGGTGAACATCGCCAAGCTCAATTGTTACATTACAGCGTGCTGCAATTTCCACTGTCCTTTGTAATGCATCAGGAAAGCTTTCAAATAAACTAACCATTTCTTCTTGTGACTTCAAATAATAATGAGGAGATGAAAGCGACGCAGGAAGTTCATCTAACTTCATCCCTAACCGGATAGCCTGAATTACTGGATGAGCCGTAGCATGCTCTTCTTTTGTAAACTGAACATGATTACTTGCAACAAGGGGAATATTGGCTTTAGTCGTTTGTATCCATTGGGACAGTTTTAATAACTTCTCCCGTTCTTTTGGAAACCAATGATTTTGAATTTCTAAAAAGACATTATTGCTTCCAAACACTCGTAGAAGCCATTGTACGTGCTTTTCCCCTTCAACAGTGCTTCCTTGTTCCACAACCCGTTGAATCATACCATCTGCAAATGGGGAAATGGCGATGACACCTTTGTTATTTTTTTCTAATTCAGAATAGGTAACAAATGGGCCAAATCTAGTGTTTTTCTCATTGGCCAAAGTTGTCAGTTGTATAATAGAGCGGTAACCTTCGTTATTTTCTGCTAGGAGTAGAATCCTGTCTGTCTCCTTAACAGTGTCAACTTCAGTGTCTGGTGCATACCCTAATTCAACACCTATGATTGGGTGAATGCTGTTATCTTTACATGCTTTATAAAATGGTATTACACCATACATGGCATCAATGTCAGTGATTGCTAGGGCTTCATATCCTAATAATTTCGCTTGACCAACAAGTTCCTTTATTTTACCAACACTTCTTAACAAGCTATATTCACTATGTACGTGTAAATGAACAAAAGACATTTGAATCCCCTCCTTACAGGGAATTATTTTATTTACTTAATTACTATTGTAACGAAAACACATGTTCTTTTCACGATATATAATATTAAAACTTGAAAGTTTTTTTATTTGCAATATCCTCCCATAGGCTTTCTTAAAAAAATAATTACTCAGAAAGAGGACTCGTTCGCATATCTCCTCCACTTTGTCCATAAAAATGTACAAAGGATGGTAGAAGGAGGAGTTTCATATGGATAAGGATTTTATCGCAACCTTGGTAATAGATTATTTCGTTGCTTTTGGAGTCATTATTGGAGGAACAATCATTGGTGGTATCGGTGCTTACTTAATTGGTAAACCACCACTCTCTGTTATGTATGATTTAGCTTCCAGTTTAAAAATCTGGGCCCTGGTTGCTGCATTGGTGGTACATTTGATGCCATCTCCAGCCTTGAGAGGGGAATTTTTGAAGGGACACATGCTGATATTTTCAAAACCCTTATGATGATCTTTGCCGCATTAAGCGGTGCACATACTGGGACAGTTTTAATTCAATGGATTACACAGGAAGGTCCAGGTTAAGATTCACTCACTCCTAATTATTGTAATTTTCATCCTGTATCTTTTGGTTTTTTCATTGAATTGGAGTATAATATAAGGAGAGAGAAACGTTATGTAATGTTCCAATTAGCGAGGTAAAGGAGGCGAATTAATAATGTATATAATGAGCCGCAGCAAACTAGCAAGGGAAAAAGTAGCAGCCATTCAAGCAGGGTATTCTGCTTATGCAGAAACTAAAGAAATTTCCCAACTGATTAAGCATGAGTTAAACTCACTTGGTATTGAAGTAATTGAAGATACAAATGAACTAGGGTCTTGGTTTATCCCTGCTGAACGAGCCAATTAAAAAGACGGTGCCAAAAGGTTAATGGGTCCTTTTGACACCGTCTTTTTTTAGGAAAAGTTACTAGGGCAATGGCTTCGCACGTCGCTCGCTGACAGGAGAAACCCGCTCCTGTCAGCTCTTAAAAGAGTGCGACGGCTACGCACATTGCTTCGAGACTGTTCAAAAAGGTCAAAGACCGACCTTTTTGAACAGTCTCTATTAATAATTTTTACAGAGTTCTTCTAGCTCACGTAAGAATTCCTTCGCTTCATCCCAGCTATAAACATGTGCTCCTGATGCCATTGGATGGCCCCCACCATTATAACGCTCAGCTAAATGATGGATGGCAGGCCCTTTTGAGCGCAAGCGGACCCTGATTAAATCAGGTTCCTCCACAAAAAATACCCACGCTTTTATACCAGTAAGAGTCGAGAAAGTATTTACAATATTGGCGGCTTCCCTTGAATCAACACCAAATTCCTGAAGCTTTTCTTTCGTTAAATAGACAACGCCTGCCCCCGATGGACTAACTTCAACATTTAACAATACATATCCTTCTAACCGGATGAGAGGTAGGGACTTTTCATATAAATTGTCATATAATTCCTGTCTAGAAAACCCCTTTTTAACTAGTCTACCTGCCCATTGAAAGGTCTTTTCCGTAGTACTAGGAAAGCGGAATCTACCAGTATCTCCAACAATCCCTGCATATAATAACTTGGCCGCTTCCGTCGTAATTCTCCCACCTTCCTTTTCAAACTCAAGAAACAAGTCGCAGATCATTTCACTGGTGGAACTAGCCGTTTCATCTACCCATGCAATATCCCCATAATCATCCACCACTGATGGTGATCAATCTTTATTAAAAAGTCTCCGTTTATGTACCTTTCGTCGTCAATCCGCTCCCGATTGGCCGTATCGCAAACAATGATCAGTGATTTATTAAATTCCGTATCCTCAACCTGATCCATTTTTACTAAGAAACTTAAAGAAGCATCTTCCTCTCCGACCATATAAACTCTTTTCTCAGGAAAGTGTGCTTTTATAACTTCCTTTAAACCTCCTTGAGAACCCAGGGCATCCGGGTCTGGTCTTACATGACGGTGTATAATGATCGAGTCATACTGCTTAATTTTTTCAAAGATTATTTCCTTCATAGCGCACTCCTTCTCAATGATTGTATTAATAATTATTGTACATTTTGGACTTTTTCTTTAATTATGCTACTTTACAATAGTATATATATTGAATAAAGAAGTTAGGAGTTAATATCTATGCCTATCACGATTGTCCTTATTATCGTTTCCTTAGTTTTATTTGTCTATTATAAAGTTCAACAAGCAAAATCACCAGGAATGATGCAAAAAAGGTGGTATTCGGCAAAAGGTAGTATTGCTGTTGGTATTTTCTTTATCTCATTTGGCATTAATGCGTACAACAGCCTTGGTTCTCAAGTTGCTGCCTATGTAGCGGTACTTTTTGTTGGTTTCGGCTTAGTAAATGTAATCTTTGGTACAAGGGAATATCGCAGATTTCTTCCTTTAGCACGAAAAGAAGCAGAAGAGATAAGAAAAGAAACACCCAACGAAAGTTAACAATGGAAGAAATAAAGGAACAGTGCTCTCTATGAAGCTGCTGTTCCTTTTTAAGTTCCCCTTCGTATTATCTATCTATTAACTGAGCCATTAACATGGCTTTACAAACAATCTGCCCCTCATGGAAAATTTCCACATCTACTTTACCAAATTTCCTACCCACCTCTAATACCTTTGGAACAATTCGGATTTTACTCTCAATTTGCACTGGCTTAATAAAAAATAATGTGATGTTCTCAACAACTAAATCACCTTTTTTATACTTTCTCAGTACTCTGCTGCCAGCTTCCGTTACAATTGTTGTAATAACTCCATAAGAGATTGTTCCAAGGTGATTCGTCATTTGCGGATTCACCTCTAGTTCATAACAAAAAACTTTGTGCAGATGACACATCTTCAAAATGCCTTGTTACCAAGTCTTCTATGGTTTCTCCTACTTGTGGTTGACGCTGTAGCATTTGAAGGGCCTTCAATACATCTTGTCGACTGATTATCCCAACAAGCTTTTTACCATTTCCTATAACAGGAAGGAGTTCAATTCCCTCCCATACCATCATATGAGCTGCAGAGGCAACGGAAGTTTGTGCAGTAACAGTAATTGGATGCTTCGTCATTACTTTTTCCACCTCAATAAAGGGACTTACCCCCATAACATCCTTTGCCGTTACAACACCTTGAATTTTGAACTCATCATCTACAATGGGATAACGACTGTGACCCGTTTTATTGTTTAATTCATGCCACTTTTCCACAGTATGTGAAGTGGTCAGGTAACTCGTTTCTTCTAAAGGAATCAAAATATCTTCTACTAACACAATTTCCTTCTTGATTAACTGGTCATAAATAGCCCTGTTAATCATTGTGGCAACTGTAAAGGTATCATAAGAGGTGGATATGATAGGGAGCTCCAATTCACCTGCCAGCTGCTTAACCTCTTCACTCGTATCAAAACCACCCGTAATTAATACAGCGGCCCCCTCTTCTAATGCTAGTTTATGTACTTGTTCCCTGTTTCCGACAATCAGTAGGTTTCCCGCTTCCACATACCGCATCATTGCATCTGCTTTCATTGCCCCAATGACAAACTTTGTTAATGTTTTGTAAAGCCCGTTTCTACCTCCCAATACCTGACCATCAACGATGTTAACAATTTCCGCATAAGTTAACCGTTCAATATTATCCTTTTGTTTCTTTTCAATTCTAATAGTACCTACTCGTTCAATTGTACTAACAATTCCCTGATTCTCTGCATCCTTAATAGCACGATAAGCTGTTCCTTCACTCACGTTTAATACTTTAGCAATTTGACGAACGGATATCTTATTTCCAACGTCCAATGAGCGAATATGCTGCAAAATTTGTTCGTGCTTAGTCATCAAGCACCACTTCCTTTATAAATATCTGTATCAATTATTGCACCGAACTGTACTACTACAATTATAGTCATTCATGTTATGGACATCAAGAAGAAATGGTATTTTTTCTGATCTGTTTTATATTGGGGCATCTGTTATGAAACTGTTTGAGGTTTTCGAAGGGTATTTATACAGTTGAGGTGGACCATTTGACTAACGCTATATGAAGAGATCCATCTTGCGGCAAAAAAAGGTCCTGCCGCAAGATGGTCAAGTTTTTATATTTCGAGGCTGTCCCCTGGGTTCATATGAACACCTTCTGTTACTAATGTCGTTACCTCTTTAGCAAAGGCTACACCATCTTGTTCAATAACAGGGAAAGTATTGTAATGAATCGGTACAACCTTTTTCGCCTTAATCCAATTTGCTGCTACTACTGCATCTTCTGGTCCCATTGTAAAGTTGTCCCCAATAGGCAGGAATGCTAGGTCTATGTTGTTCATTTCTCCGATTAACTTCATATCAGAAAATAAAGCTGTGTCCCCTGCGTGGTACAACACCTTATCCTCCCCTTTAAAAAGTATCCCTGCTGGCATCCCTGTGTAAACAATTTTTTGCTCATCTTCTTCCGTATATGAAGAGCCATGAAAAGCCTGTGTGAACTTAACACTTCCGAACTCAAAGGAATGGGAGCCTCCAATGTGCATCGGATGTACCTTAACTCCTTTCCAGCCTAAATAAGTGGCTAATTCAAAGGGAGCTACCACAGGGGCATCATTATCTTTAGCTAGTTGCACAGTATCTCCTACATGATCATTATGCCCATGGGTTAATAAAATCACATCCACCTTTAGGTCTCCTACGTTTAAATCACATTTACCATTACCCGTAATAAATGGATCAATTAAAATGGTTTTGCCCTTTGTCTCAATTCTCACGACTGAATGTCCGTGAAATGATACTCGCATGCCAATCACCTCTCCTTATTCATCCTTTACTGTTTATATACTAGATAAGCCTCTTTTTTCCTGCTTATTGGGGAAAATAGCTGAGATAATAATTATCCTCTCTAAACTAGATTAAGTTGTTGTACCTGTTTACCGCTAGATTGTTCTAGCTGAACTTGGTAAGATGAGCATAGTACATACAAAGGGGGAAGAATAAATGATTGAACAGCGTCACAAAGCATTGAAAGACTGGATGAAGGAGAATAATGTGGATGGTATCCTCTGTCAATCTAGACCGAACGTCTTTTATTTAAGTGGTTTTGATACAGACCCTCACGAACGATTGGTGGCAACACTTCTTTTTCCAACTGAAGACCCTTTAATGGTTTGCCCAGGTATGGAAGTGAATCAAGTTCGTGATATTTTTACTGGAGGGGAAATTATCGGTTACAACGATACAGAAGACCCTTGGGAAAAAATACAACTGGCTTGTCAAAACAGAAATTTAGATTTGAAAACATTAGCCATAGAGAGCGGTATCTCTTGGGAAAGAGTGAAAAGACTTCAATCTATTTTTCCTGAAATCCATTTAATTGAAGTGGATGATATTCTCCTTTCGCAAAGAGTTATTAAAGGAGAAGGGGAATTAACTCACATTAAGGAAGCTGCAAAACTAGCGGATTACGGAGTAGAGATCGGTATGAAGGCATTAAAAGAAGGAGTAACTGAGATGGAAGTACTTGCTGCCATTGAATACGAATTAAAGCAGCAAGGAATTAGGGAAATGGCTTTTACTAATCCATGGTCTTATTCGGTGAAAAAGCTGGGGACCTCATGGAAAACCTGGAAATAGAGCATTAAAAAAGGGAGATGCAGTCTTATTTGATCTTGGGGTTGTATGGAATGGTTACTGCTCTGATATTACAAGAACAGTTTTCTTTGATCATGTAAAAGATAAAGACAAAGAAGTCTATGAGATCGTTCTTCAAGCACAGGAAAAGTCATTACAAGCTTGCAGGCCTGGTAATAAAATTGGAGACTTGGATGTTGCAGCAAGAAACGTTATTGTTAAGCACGGCTATGGAGATTACTTTCCCCATCGTATCGGACACGGCCTTGGAATAGAGGTTCATGAATATCCATCTTTAAACGAAACGAACCCGTCTACATTAAAGCCAGGAATGGTCTTTACAATTGAACCTGGAATTTATATTCCTAATCAACTTGGCGTGAGGATAGAAGATGATGTTCTTATTACAGGTGATGGTTATGAGACATTAACAAAATTCCCTAAAGAATTAACAGTAGTTACTGCAAATACTTAACAATCTCCTATAGTAAAAGGGTTCCTAGTAGAACAACTAGGAACCCTTTTGATTATGGCACATACATAAAAAATAGGCTCTGTTAGCGTTTAATGTAGATTATCGCTCAAATCAACTCATACTAAAATCAACACCACCCTTTAACATAGCCTAAAAATAAGGTGTACCATGTTTTAATTTCAATTGTTCACTAATACACTTAACAGCTATCATACCTTGGCCGGCAGAAGAAGTGATTCCTGAATAGTCAGGTGTGTTACACGTATCACCAATAGCAAAAATTGAAGGTGTATCCGTCTGACCCACTTTATCCACAACTGTATAACCTTGATCATCTAATGTAACAAAATCTTGAATTAATTCCGTTTGTGGAGCCACACCAATTCGAATGAAAACAGCATCTGTATTCAGGTATTGCTTCACTCCATTTTTAATCACTTCTACTTGTTCTACATGACTATTCCCTAGTAATCTTTTTACTTCTGTATTTGCGTGAACGTTAATAGCCTGATGATTAAATACAGCATCCTGATAGGTTTTCCTTGCCCTAAAATAGCTAGAGCGGTGAATTAACGTTACAACTGCCCCTTCCTCCGCTAATAGTAAGGCACCTCCAAAAGCTCGGTCACCGCCTCCAATAACAGCAACTTTTTTCCCTGAGAACAACCTTTTGTCTCTCGTAGCAGAATATACTTCGCCTCGCTCAATCATCTCCGATTCTCCAGGTACGTTTAAACAACGTTGCTTTGATCCTGCTGCATAAATTAAAAAGTTGTATTGAATTTTCCTTTGTTTTTCTTTCTCAGAATAGCTAATCACCTTATCCAATGGGTCAATTTCTATAACTGTTGTTCCTGTCCTGAAATTACATTTTAAAAGTTGTAAATGCTCAGTAAATAAATGTTGCATTTCCTTCCCGTTTTCCGCAATAATACCTGGATAATCAATAATTTTATTATGAATTCCCTCTAGTTGACCGCCAACCTCCTGTTTTGCTTCAAGGAGTAAATGATTAATTCCTAGGCGCTGACACCATATGGTAGCAGATATTCCAGCAGGACCTCCTCCAACAATAACTACATCAACCTTCTCCATTCTCTTCCCCCATCTCTTCAACAAAACGTTCAAATTCCAGCCATGAATGTACTCTAGGTACATCGATTGAGCGGTTATATGGGTAATCCATAGCTACAGCAAGTCTATTTGCCTTTTTAAAAGCCTCTAAATGGTGCGGGGCATCATCAAACAAGAGGTCTCCAATAATCATTTCTTTTTTATGGGCAAAAATCATATTTTCTTTACCGATAAACGGTAAGTGCTTGTCCACCCATTTCTCTTTCTCTGTATATGCATAGGTTCGGCTACTTGTACAAATAAAAATATGGTGCTTATTATTTAACCGTTTTAAGACTGGGATAGCATTATCTAAAGGACGTAAATGTAAGAATAATCCTGGTTCATCTAGAAAATCATAAATCTTTGTTCCACACTCTTTTTTTACATACCTTTCTGATTCCCAACAATGAAGCTTTTCAACAGATAAATTATCATTGTATTCCCTGTTATACCTTTTATGCCATTCCGTCATTAAATCACAAATGACGGAATCCATATCAATTAACAATGTCTTCACTATTAATCATTCCTAACACGTTAAATCATAAACTTAACAATAGAATAAAGAATTCGACTGATAAATTCAACGAAAATGAAAGGGGCTAGCTTTTAGTCATCATAGAAGCAACTCAATTAATCTTTTGGTTTCCAAATCCATGTTTTCAAAGAATAATTACGATCTGTAGAATAAATAACTACTTTTGTAATTTTTGGAAAACCATTTCTTTCAAGCCTTTCTATTGTTTCACCATCAATTCGAGGCTTAGATAAAATCAAAAATTGGAGAACTTCTTTAAATGATTTACGGGCCTCCTCCCCCCTAATTATTTCATTTCCCTTTTCATATTCAAAGGAATCTGGGTTCTCATACTCCCATTCATATAATGTTTCTACTGTTTCAATGGTTAACTTTAGAGAAGCGTGATCATACCATGAAAAAGAAGCACTCACAGAGGAAGCCAACAAGAGGAAGATACAAAGAATCGTTGAAACACTTTTATACAACATAACTTTCACCTCATTTTCAGGTTTTATCTCATCTACATTACTTATACATTTTTCTTTTTTTTTCTCTCTTTTAATACCATTGTTATAGTATTTGTTCTATTTGTTTTAGATATATTGCTCATCGATTATTTGACAACTTTGTTCCAATATTGCTTCTATTCTCACTATTGTTCTCTTTTTTGTTATAATACAAGTGAAGTTAAATTCATTTATCAACCAAGGAGGTTGAAGGAAATGCCATTACGTTATAACACTATCCTTGTTGCTGTCGATGGTTCCGATGAGGCAAAAAGAGCTTTAAAAAAGGCGACACTTCTTGCAACAGAACACGATGCAAAATTGTTGATTGTCCATATTATTGATACGAGAACCTTTGCTGCTGTTGAACATTATGATCGGTTAATTTTCGCTGAGGCTGAAAAATATGCAGAGGAAATGTTATTAGAATATAAACAGCAAGCAAAATCAGAGGGGGTCGCCGACGTATCAGTGCTTATTGATTACGGTTCACCGAAGGTTAAAATAGGGAAAGATGTAGCCAAAAAATATGAAGTAGATTTAATAGTTACTGGTGCCACAGGTCTTAACGCTGTCGAACGTTTCCTCATTGGAAGTGTATCGGAACATATTGCACGCCATGCTAAATGTGATGTTTTGATCGTAAGGAAAGACCACGTTTAAATAAAAGTTTCTGTGTTCGATTGGGGCGGAGGATATGCAATTTAGCTCACGAAGTTACAATTAAAACAACAATATCAAAAGTAAAGCCGTGATTTCAGACCTGAAATCACGGCTCTTTCTGTAAATCTTTTATGACAGGGTTATCATTTCAACAGCTACTAAAACGGCAAAGATTGCGCATTTTAGTAACTATAGCTTCATTTCCTTCTCTATTAACCACCTTTTTTGATAAAACATATGCGATGCCTCTGAAACATGTCTTGCAAATTGATAATTAATATATGACCCTGCTGCTATACTAAAAACAGGTATTCCTTGAATTAATTTTTTCCTGGCAAATGTTAAAAAGAACAATTTTACAATTTGATTTAATGGTTGCTGTAACCACCCTTGACTTGTAATGTCATCTTCCCCATCATAAAAAATCCAATTCTCCTCCTGGTCCTCCATTTCATCAAACAATTGATTCCAAGCTTCTTTCTGTAAAGGATGTGGTAAGGATATGGCATGAAATACTTTTTAAAACAAACATCATTTCATTAGGCTTTCTTAAGTCATATCCGTACGTCAGGGCCACTAATTGTACAGTTCGCAAATTAATTGCCAGCATTAAAGGTAAATCACTTAAAGCAAAAACTATGCCTCCTATCCCCGTTAAACCACCTTGGCCCATGGCAGTAAGTCTCTGCCTTGCAAGTTGTTTTTTAGCTATAATCGTAACTGATCAATGGAGAGTTTTTTCATATCTTCAATAGTGTAAATATCTGAACGAAAAATTCTCCCTTGTGAATATAAGTACTCCTTTGCCTGTTTATCAAAGCGTGCCTGTTGAATAAGGGATTGCATATGAAATAATATATCATCAAAACGTTTGAGAGTTTTTCTCGTCCAGTTATTTCCAAAACTTTTAAATGCTGAGTTAACCATTTTTTGATATGTCCTAGAAAAATCTGTGCCTTTTTCAGTAAAATAATCCTGTTCCCAACTTCGAATATCACTAAATACTTGCCGCTCCCTCTCTGTCCAAGTCATGTAACATTCCTCCTTTCAGAATGTCAGAAAAAAACTTCTCTTTTTTATTTAATATTCAGGTCTTCTCGTCCCTAACCCCTTTTTTTCAATAAAAAAAGCTATCCTGCTTAATAACAGAGTAGCTTTAATTAATTAGTTTGTCAGTCTTACTGTATCCCGTGCAATCATTACCTCTTCATTCGTTGGGATAACTAATACTTTTACTGGAGAATGCGGATAATTTAAGTATGCTTCTTTCCCCCGTACTTTGTTTAAGGATGGATCCCAATAAATTCCCATGAATTCCAATCCTTTAAGAACTTGCGCTCGAATAACATCACTGTTCTCACCAATTCCAGCGGTGAAAATGACCGCATCTAGTCCATGCATTCTTGCAGCGTAAGAACCGATGTATTTATGAATACGACCTGTGAAGACCTCTAATGCTAATGCAGATCGCTCATTCCCTTCAGCAGCGGTTATTTCAATGTCTCTCAAGTCACTGGAAAAACCTGACAAAGCAAGCATACCACTCTTTTTATTCAATACATCAATAACATCTTCTGCACTCAAACCTGTTTTCTCCATAATGTATGGGATCAATGCAGGATCAATATTACCAGATCTAGTTCCCATTGTTACTCCAGCAAGTGGAGTGAAGCCCATTGATGTATCAATGGATTTCCCTCCTTCAATAGCTGCTATACTTGCACCATTCCCTAAATGACAAGAGATCAGACGTAAATGCTCAATGGGTCTTCCTAATATTTCTGCTGCCCTTTGTGACACATACTTATGTGAAGTACCATGGAAACCATATTTTCGGATACCAAAGCTTTTATAATACTCATAAGGCAAACTATATAAATAGGACTCCTTTGGCATCGTTTGGTGGAATGCTGTATCAAATACTGCTACGGCAGGTACGTTAGGTAATACTTCTTGAAAAGCACGAATACCTACAAGATTGGCTGGATTATGAAGAGGAGCAAGTTCCGATACTCCTTCAATTCCCTTTATAACCTCTTCGTTAATTACTACCGAATCATTGAATTTTTCTCCACCGTGAACGACACGGTGACCAATACCATCAATTTCTGTTAACGACTCAATAATCCCATAACCTGTTAGTTTTTCTAGGAGTATTTTTACAGCTACAGAATGATCTGCAATATCTGTCGTTTCTTTTTTCTTTTCTCCATTCACTTCAATTGTAAAAATGGAGTCACTTAAACCAATTCGTTCCACAACTCCCTTAGTAAGTACCTTTTCATCGGGCATCTCTAGAAGCTGAAACTTTAGGGACGAGCTTCCAGCATTGATTGCCATAATATTTGCCATGCTAATACCGCTCCTTTTTCGCTCTTTATTCAGACAAGTTGTATAGTTTCTTCCGTTTTAGATTAGGAAAACTGGAGCCGCTCTCTCCTTAAGTGAGAAAATTATCAATGGAGAGTAGCGCTAATTAAATAAGGTCAACTATTTCTAGTTAGTATTTCTAAAACAAGTGAATTTAACTACCATTACTGTGAATTAACCTGTAAATACAATTGCCATACAATATTAAACCATGCCAGTATTAGAAAAGCAACTACTGTTTCACTTATATTTTGAAACAGAACTATAACACAGAAACATTGAAATCCCTTCCATTTACCTTAGTTGCCCTCTTTGTAACATTTCCCCTGTTCTCTAACAGATTCAACAATTGCCACTTCTCTTTTAACTATCAGTTATGACAATTGTGTGAACTGTAGAGTTAAAGAAATTCATCAAACCAGTTTGAGATTTTTTGGGTCATATCTCGTAAAGCAGTTTCATTAGAAAATGATGGCAATTCCACCATTAGTGCCTGTCTTGGATTTTGCATTTCCTCTTTCTTCTTTCGGACAATTAAGATACTTTTCCTCATGGAACTTGTTTTAAATAATGTTTTTGGCAGTTCCATTAATGAATAGATAATTCCCTCTTCTTTCAGAAAGGTGTGAAGGGCCTTTGCTTCTTCTGTTTCAAAAATAAAGTTAGGAACGATAAAAATTAAAAATCCACCAGGTTTTACATGGTTCATGGCTTGTTCCATTAAGAGATGATGTACAAACGACTTTCCACCATCATTTCTTAACTTAAACTGCTTGGCAATGTCTTCATTGGGATAGTATCCAACAGGTAAATCTGATACTACTAAATCAACATTATTAACAAGTGGGGTGGCTACACTGTCCTGATGAAATAAGTCCATCGTATTTCCCTGTAAGTTTGCACTAACAAAAGCAATTTTAATTAAGGTTTCATCTGGGTCGGCACCAATACCATGGCATTTACGGTTAACTTGATTGATGGTTGCATTAAGAAGGTTACCTGCCCCTACAGCAGGATCTAGTATCACAGCAGTTTGTCCCTCAGGTTCATGTGCCAATACTTTATTGGCTAAAAATCCAACAAAAATACCAATAGCATCTGGCGTCATTGCATGATGGGGTTGAGTCCCCTCCTTCATTCCTTTCAACACTGCCAATTGTAGGGCTCGACGATATTCTTCATTAGTAACATTCCCTTGGCCAGGCATCTGGTCTAATAGGCCTTGTATTTCATTTTTACTAGTGTTTGGCAGTTCTTCAGGAACAGATTGCTGATACATGTTTTCTCCTATTTCTGCTAAAGCTTCTAAATAAGTAATATTAAACTCCTCTTGATACACAGATGCCCCTTTATCTAACGTATAAAATAACTTCTCTATAGTTGTTTCCATTAATGTTTCACCACTCCTGAACTTTTCAATCTTATTTTGCTTCTTTCAAATAAGTCACTAATTTTTTATTTTAACAAATAACTTAAATTATAAACGTTGTTCTACAGAAAAAAGAGAAAAGCTCAAGAATAAAGAGGCTTTTCTCTAAATTAGAGTAATTATTTTGCCTTTGTGGCAGCGTTAATGGCTGCTTCATAATCAGGGTGATCTGTTACTTCTGGTACATATTCTACATAAACAACATTATCATTGCTGTCAACTACAAATATGGATCTAGCTAGTAAACGAAGGTCTTCAATGACAACTCCATAGTTTATACCAAAGGATAAATCACGATGATCCGATAGGGTTTGAAGATTTTCTATTCCAGCTGCCGCACACCAACGCTTTTGTGCAATGGTAAATCAACACTTATGGTTAAAACATCTACATTATCTAATTTTGCGGCTTCTTCATTGAATTTTTTCGTTTGCTGATCACAAACACCAGTATCAATAGAAGGTACTACACTTATTAAACGTACTTTCCCTTTAGAATCATCTAAGGTAACTTCAGATAAATCATTAGCAATTACCGTAAAACTTGGTGCCTTATCTCCAACCTTCACTTCTTTCCCAACTAATGTTTTTGGTTCCCCTTTAAAATTCACCTGATGAGCCAATCTGATCTCCTCCTTTGAAAGTCTGTACATACATAAAGTAACATATTTATACCAGTTTTGCCCAATAAAAAGGACCCGGTTTTCCGGGTCCTTTTTATTAATCTGCATCAACTTTAATATTTATATCCTGTGGTTGTTGATTAGATTGTTGTCCTTGACCTTGCTGATTATTTTTTTGATTCGATTGGAGCAATTGCTGAATTTTATCTACCACTTGCGGAGTAAATTCAAGCAACTTTTCATAGAGATGTGTATTTTGGTCAAGGTGAACCATGTTTACACCTTTTCCACTAACAACTAAGAATGCAATAGGTGTGATAGAAACACCACCACCGCTACCGCCTCCAAAAGGATGTTTTTTTTTCAGATTCAGTTGGAGTTTTTGGGGAGTGTTCTAAAACAAATTCACTTCCACCCGCTGCAAACCCAAAGCCTACTTTTGAGATAGGTAAAATGACACTTCCATCTGGAGTTTCCACCGGGTCTCCAACAATCGTATTCACATCTACCATTTCTTTTAAATTTTCCATTGCTGTCTTCATTAATCCTTGAATTGGATGATCAGACATTTAAATCCCTCCCTGCTGTTTCATCTGTGCCTTTGAACAAGGTTTTACCTTTTTTCCAGTGACGCAAAACCTTCAAGCCCGCAAGCATAGCATGTCCTAACCGGAAGGAAACCATGCACTTAAAAGAAGTTTTTAACAACATTTGTTGAAAATCAGGGTTGACGTAAATCTCTGGCATTGTTTTTATTTTCATGTAGTTCGTTAAAATCCCTAACACATTCCCTTTTATTGCCCAAATAGCCCCTGTTGCGGATCCAGTAATTGCTGCATCACCTGTGCCAAGTTGTGTCGCCCAATAAAACTCATTTACGGACATTTTTTGCATGAATTTTCGAACAATAGTATGAAATCCAACCACATGCTTTAAGAGCCTTTGAAAATGTTTCACATCATCTATGAACCGATGGACCGTAAATTTTTCCTTTATCTGTTTTTCCCCTAGTGGACTTTGCCGTTTTTCTTCATAGACGATAGAAGCACTCTCATCATCTACAGCAAGGAGCGGAACTTGCACCTTATATTTGATAAAACGAAGAACCTGAATTTGGAGGGTTAACTCATCATCTCTTCCGTTATGCTCATAAGACGCAAATATCTTTATTTTAATAAGTAAAACTAGTGGTAAAAGCAACAAGAAAATTAAAATACCAAAAATGTATTTCATTAAAACCCTCCTTCCATTTCCAAGTATCACCTTCAACTAGAAAAATAAACCTGTTAGATCAAATCTCTAACAGGTTTTAATAAGGCTCACCGCCATAATTAATGCATGATTTTTTTCTCTCTTGGTTCTACAATAACATATGTATCACCTATGATATCATGCAACCCCTTTTTTTGGGGGTGAATAGGCACCATAAGGTAAATGATGTTTGTAATTACAATGGATTGATGAATGTATCTGCCTACCACTTCCCTCATTAAAACATCCTGCCACGTTAACTGACCTTTACTAGATTTAACTTCAATTCCCATGATCCGTTTACCTAATGTTTGCCCCCATTGCTTCGTTAGTAATACAAAATAACTAAAGCTGACAATGCTAGATAAAATAGCTCCAACACTATAAATCCATATGGTCCAATCTCCAATCGTAGTCCAAGTTAGTATGGGCAAAAGAATTATCCCGCTAATACTAGCAACGACAATCAAATCCATTAAATACGCCCAAAACCTTAACCAAAACCCAGCAGGAAAAGCTAATTCTCCCTTTTCTTGAACCATTCCATCAGAATTTTCTACTGTTATTCTTTCCTTTTCCATATATCATCACCTCATCAATCAGCATATAAATACATCATTCTTGGACCTTGATTTTGCTGTAGTAAACTTTGTATTCCAGCCAACTCCCGGTTTGGGGAGAAAAACTGATGGACTTTCATGGAGAATAGGGAACCAAACCCAAAGTGACTTTCGTATTCAATAACATCTAAGTCCCCTCTACCAAGTTCTTCTCTTAAAGAGTCAATAACATCATGAAAATGACCTAATCCATCGATGAGCCCAAGATCATAGGCTTGCTTCCCGCTGTATATTCTACCGTCTGCTAATTCATAAACCTCACTTCTTGAAAGGTTTTCCCTTCCATTGTAAATTACATCTACAAATTGTTCATAAGAGCCATCAATTAATTCTTGTAAAATAGCCCTTTCATCGTCAGTCATCTCCCGTGTTGCTGACATAATATCTTTATAAGGTCCACTTTTAATTACCTCTGAATGTATCCCGAAATTCTCTGCAAGCTCAGCAACATTGAGTGATTGCATAATAACACCGATGGAACCGGTTATGGTTTGAGGATTGGCATAAATTTTTGATGCTGGTGCTGCAATATAATAGCCACCACTTGCAGCCATACTTCCCATAGAAACATAAACTGGCTTGCCGTAATTATCCTTATATCAATAATTCGATCATGAATTTCACTGCTTTCTACCACTCCACCTCCTGGTGTATTGACACGAATGATGATTCCGTGAACGGAACCATCCTCAGCAGCAGCATCTAGTTTTTCGAGGAAAATTCGGTGATTGTATCCTGCCGTTTGAAAGAGGGTTGGAATATCGTTACTGCTGTCAATTACTCCATTCAAATGAATGACGGCAATTTTTCCAGTCCCATTCCCCCGTTCAATTAACCTTTCTTCAAACTGCCTATCTTGGAATAAATCATCCAAGTTGGTGGAAAATACGTTTGTAAACATAGTAAATGCACTAGAAACTAAAAATAATCCTAAAGCAATAAATAATGCAACCCAACGTTTTGTTTTCATTTTTTTCGCCTCCGATATATGTATTTGTGTTTGTTCAAAACACCTATGGCCTAACCAACCACCCTTTTTTAAAAGCTCTGTTAGTGGATAATGTTGATTTTCCGAAAGGAGCGAGACTCCTCGAAAATGCTCCTGCGCCACTTCGTTTGCTCGTCGCAGGTAAAGAATGCTACCACATTTTCTTCGTGCGTGGGCTATTTCGAGGAAGTATCTCAAAGTCCTGCGGGAAAAGCAACAAGGGTTTTTCTTGCGACGAGTAATCGCAGGAGCAGCTAAGAGCGTTTACTTCAAGAGGCATCGCGCGCGATGCCGCTCTGAATACGCTTCGATCTGTCTCGACGCATTTGCTACATAGCAAAGCTAGCAGAGGAAGAGACAGAAGACCCCACAGGGATAAAAGATCGGCAATGGCTTCGCTCGTTGCTACGTCAACTGAAATGACGAACACCATGCCATTTCAGTTGACTCCGAGGAGGCTGAGGCGTTGCCCGCGGAAAGCGAGCTCCTGTAGCATAAATCAACAACAAAGATTAACAGATCCTTCTAAAAAAAACAAAATGCCAATGCTCACATACTTTTTGTTCAAGCATTATAATGAAATTTTTACAGCAACAAAAAGGTATTCATAAAGTGCTCCAAAAATAAAAGCAGGATTTATGAGTAATTTCGAGAATTAATTTGCTATACTCTATGATATAGTCAACTAGAAACTTTAAAGGAAAAGAAAGGAAGTCAAACTAATGTCTGAAAGAAAAAATGTTTATTTGTTTAACAATTCATTAGATGAACAAACGAATGAGAAAATCCAAAAACTAAAAGAGCTTGGAAGGAAGTATGGCTTCAAGCTTGTCCATGATGTAAATGAGGCAAATATTATTGCCAGCGTTGGTGGTGATGGTGCATTTCTTCAAGCTATTCGTAAAACTGGATTCAAGGAAGATTGCTTGTACGTTGGTATTAATACTGAAAGACTTGGTTTTTACACTGATTTTAGTATAAACGATATGGAAAGGATAGAATCCGCCTTCCAATCTGATCTTCTTGAAGTCTTAAGATATCCTACAATTGAAGTGACAGTTGATGATGTCCAAACTTTTCAGTGCCTAAATGAGTGTTCTATTCGTTCAAACATCATTAAAACCTTTGCCATTGATGTATATATTGACGGTATTCACTTTGAAACCTTCCGAGGAGACGGACTTGTTGTTTCAACTCCAACAGGAAGTACTGCCTACAATAAGTCCCTAAAAGGTGCTGTAGTTGATCCTAAGTTGAAAAGTTTGCAGTTAACGGAAATAGCATCCATTAACAACAACCAATACCGCACATTAGGTTCTCCATTAATCCTAAGTGGTGAAAGGGAACTAGTCCTAAAAATTATTCAAGATGGTAACGACCATCCGATCATCGGTGCAGACAATGAAGCACTTAGTATTAGGCATTGCCATGAAGTGAAGATCAAGTTGTCCAATAAGGTAATTAAGACCCTAAAAATGAAGGATAATTTGTTTATCCATAAAGTAAAACGAAGCTTCTTATAGAGTATTATTAAAAAGATCGTTCTTTGATCTTTTTGATAATACTCGAAGCAATGAGCGGGGCCGTCGCAATCTTTTAAGAGCTGACAGGAGTGGGTTTCTCCTGTCAGCGAGCGACGAGCGAAGCCATTGCCAACCTTTTGGCGGCTATGTCTTACCTGCCATCTCCATCAAACATCACCGTATTATCCACCACAGTTTTTGCTACTTTAACACGTAGCCAATCATCTGGGCTAAGGTCAAAAAGGTCATCACTTAATATGGTAAAATCTGCTTTGTATCCTTTCTTGATTAGCCCCATATTGGATTCTTTGCCTACAGCCTTTGCACTGCCAATAGTAAATAATTGAAGAGCCTCGTACAGTGTCAGTTTTTCCTCAGGTAAATAGCCTACATGCGTTTCAAATGGCTTTCTTCTTGTAACAGCCGCATGAATGCCAAGTAGGGGATCGACTGGTTCAATTGGAGCGTCGGAGCCTCCTGCACACATGAGCCCTTTATTCAAAAGTTTTTTCCACGAAAAAGCATAGTCCATCCGCTTTTCACCTAAACGATCCATAACCCAAGGAAAATCAGAAGCTACAAATCTTGGCTGAATATCAAGGACAACAGGCAATTTTTTTAACCTCTCCAATAAATCCTTCCTAGTAACTTGTAAATGGATCAGACGGTCTCTCTTATTTTCAGGAGCGGGGTAATCCTCAATCGCTTCAACGGCATATTGTAAAGCTAAATCCCCTATCACATGAATGGCAACAGGCATTCCCTGTTTTCTAGCAGCAAAAACAATTTCCTTTAATTCATCTAAGGAATGAATGGCAACACCACATGTAGAAGGATCATCGGAATAAGGCTCACTTAAAAGAGCGGTCCTTCCTCCTAAAGCCCCATCAGCAAAGATTTTAATCGTATTCAGTTCAACGTATGAATGGTTTTCTCTGCCGGCTTGATAATTCATTATTATATCTGCTACTTCATGGTGAATAAGAAGCTCTGTACGAAATTTTACGCTTTTACCATCAATGAGTTCATAAAAGGCTGTTAACGTTCCAATTGGATCTCCATAATAATTTAAGTCCTCTGTGTGTGCACCAACAAATCCCTTTGATAACAAATCATCCAATGAACGTTGCATTGCCTTTTGGATGTAACATCTATCTATAGGTGGCATTATTTCCTTGATGTACTCTTGTGCTTGATCCAACAAATAGCCTGTCGGGTTTCCATTCTCATTCCTAACTATGATACCTCCTTGTGGGTCACCTTTATAAGCATCAATTTTGGCAAGGTTCAATCCATATGTATTGACAACAAGGGCATGTCTACAAACACGGGATAAGGAAATGGGATGAACTGTTGAAATTTCATCCAACACATATCTATCTGGTATACGTTTATCTGGAAATAAATTCTCATTGAAGCCTTCTCCAATGACCCACGTTCCTAGCGGTAAAACTTTGACTCTCTCCTTTAAAATCTCCTTAAGTTCTTCAATACTAGTTACACTTGAGATGTCTAAACGGAGTAGTTTTTCTCCGTGCCCTACCATATGTAAGTGACTATCCACAAAACCTGGGTACATAACAGCACCTTTTAAGTCTTGCCAATCTGTAATTTCCTCATTGAATTTATTTACTAATTCTTCCTTTGGACCAACTTCCTGTATCACACCATCCCTCACATACACTGCCTGCTGGATATCTTTTTCTTCTACTAACGTTCGTACTTTTCCACCGTACCATAATGTACCCATAGCTTCTCCCCCAGTCATTCATCAGTTACCAATTTCTATCGATTTTATCATACATTGTGACTTGGGAAAAATTAAAAGAGGGATACCTCATTTGAGATATCCCTTCAGCCATTCATATATTATTATTGTTGTTGACCACCGAATTGTTGTTCAGCCATAGCAACTAGACGCTTCGTAATTTCTCCACCTACAGATCCGTTAGCACGAGAAGTGGCGTCTGGTCCAAGTTGAACACCAAATTCTTGGGCAATTTCATACTTCATTTGATCCAACGCTTGTTGACACCAGGGACTAATAATTGGTTAGAACTATTGTTGTTCGCCATGTTTTTCACCTCCCTTGTACTCATATAATGTGATACATTTAGCTGTATCATGTACGTCATAAACAATTTTTTATAACCAATTTTTAGCAGGTGGGATCTGGGCGGGATGGTAGAACATAAATTTAACAAAAGCTTTAGAAGCCATTTAAATACAAGCCTCCGTGATTAATAAAACCACGGAGGCTTGCTTATGATAAAACTTCCACTCTTAAGTCTAAAAAAGATCTTCAAGGGATGCATCTAATTTAGTCTCAGAAGAAATTTTAATTGTTTCTATTCTGTCAACAGCATCTTTCACAAAGAACTCAATATCTAGTTCCTTCTCATAAGCATTTGTTTTATCTCTTTTTGGCTTGGTCTTTGTTTCTGGTGGTAAAAAGATGGTACAGCAATCTTCAAAAGGTAATATGGATAAATCATACGTCCCAATTCTTTTTGCAATCTCAATAACATCCAATTTATCGGTGGTTACGAGAGGTCGAATTATTGGCATATTCGTTACCTCATTAATCGTGTACATACTGTCTAATGTTTGGCTGGCAACTTGACCTAGACTTTCACCATTTGCAATGGCAAGAGCCTGATTTCGTTTTGCCGTCTCCTCTGCAATTCTTAACATAAAACGACGCATCACAGTCATTTCATATTTATCAGGAACCTTCTGGTGGATTTCTTTTTGCGCATCAGTAAAGGGAACGATGTGCAGCTTCATGCTTCCACCATAACGAGTTAACACCCTTGCTAGATCTTCTACTTTTTGTCGTGCCCTCTCATTTGTGAACGGGGGACTGTGAAAATGTATCGCTTCTAATCTAACTCCACGTTTTAAAGCTAAATATCCTGCAACAGGGCTATCAATACCACCTGACAACATGAGTAAAACTTTCCCAGCTGTTCCAACAGGAAGTCCTCCACTACCTTTCAATGTTTTGCACAATATATAAGCAGCCTCTTCCCGAATCTCCACTTTAACTTCCACATCTGGCTTATGTACATCAACAGTAATGTCTTTCGTATGACGTAAGACATGGGAGCCAATATCATAATTTAACTGCTGGGAGCGATATG
The DNA here is from genome assembly GCA_021208645.1 of Bacillus sp. (in: firmicutes). Classification (GTDB taxonomy): domain Bacteria; phylum Bacillota; class Bacilli; order Bacillales; family Salisediminibacteriaceae; genus Evansella. Next base: position 34,099 of record JAJOJL010000014.1, read on the forward strand.
GGTAATTTTTATTAACTCTTTTTACAGAGACCTTAAATGTTCCTGTTTCACTCGGTAGTGCATCTCTTACTGCCCATAAAGCAGCTTCATTTATTTTATCTTGATCCAATTCGATTTTTAGGGCCGGGCTGAAAGAGTATATTCCAAAAACATCCCGAAGACGGTTGGACACAGCATCCTCTTCTGTACCATGAAGTTCAACAAAAATTCTTCCAAAGGAACGTATTACCTTTACATCAGGAAACTCCTTTAACGCACGTTTAATATTGTCATGTAATTTTCTTTCGAACTCTTTACGGTTTTTCCCTTTCAATGCAAGCTCCGCATAACGGACTAGTATATGATCGTAATTCATTTTATTTCTCAACCACCTTTTTTAGCATGTTTACGCATTTCGTAAATTCATCAACAAACACTTTACCTTCTTCTAATGTATTTTCATACGTGAAGGATAGTCGAATAGCACTAGAAGCACGTTTCTCTTCGTATCCCATAGCTAACAGCACCTTACTTGGTTCCGATTGTTTCGATGAACAAGCTGATTTAGTTGAAACATATATCTTCCTTTCTGCTAATGCTTGTACAAGTACTTCTGGTTTTACACCTAAGACAGAAAGATTCAATATATGTGGCGCACGATGTTCCGGTGAATTAATAACAACACCAGGGATAGCTTCACATTTTTCTTTTATAAAACGATTCAATTCTAATACGTCAGACAACTTCCCCCTTTTACCAAGGTTAATACGTAGCGCCTTCACCATTGCAATTACTCCTGGTACATTTTCAGTTCCAGCACGTACTCCACCTTCTTGACCGCCACCAGTAAATAAAGATGACAACCGGACCCCACTTCTGATGAAAAGAATTCCAGCCCCTTTTAACCCATGAAATTTATGGGCTGACATGGTACATAGGTCGAGGCTTGCCTTGTGAAAATCAAGATGTACCTTCCCTATTCCTTGAACATGGTCCACATGAAACAGTAATTTAGGATATTCTTTCAGTAGTTGACCTATTTCTTCAATTGGTAAAATAGAGCCCACTTCGTTGTTAACATGTATCAATGAAACAAGAATTGTATCATTTGTAATAGCTTTTTGAACTTGTTCTCGGGTAATTATGCCATTGGAGTCCGCTTCTAGATATGTCACAGTAAAACCTTCCCTTTCCAATTGCTGAAAAGTCTCTAATGTAGAAGCATGCTCAATATTACTGGTGATCAAATGGGTCCCGCGTTTTTTGTGAAGATAAGCAATTCCTTTAATGGCCATATTATTGCCTTCTGTACCACCTGATGTAAATACAATTTCTTTTGACAGCACATTCAAAAGAGAAGCTGCTAAATCCCTTGCTTGTGTCAACAGTCGCTCTGATGCTTTGCCTAAGGATGGAGTGAAGAAGGATTTCCATAAAAATCTGTGGCCACCTTTGAAAATGCTTCAATAACTTCCACATAAGGTTTTGTTGTAGCACTATTATCAAAATAAATCATAGGGGATGCTCCTTAAAACGTTCTAATATGTATGCAACAATAAATAATACCATAGTACATTTAAAAACAGCAATTATTCTTAAAAAGTTCCCGTGTCTTTACACTTACAAAAAAGAGTCCCCAAGGGTATTTTCCCCTTAAGAGACTCCTACAATGTAATCTAAAATATGATTTGCTAGTTAACAGGTTCTTTATGAAGAAGCTTACTCACTTTGTGGAGTACATCCGGGTCTACTGGTTCAATAGCTTCTACCGCTTTTTCCAAGGCATCTTCATATTCGTAATGTCTGAAGAAATCTTCTGCCTGCAACAGCTGGATATTTAAATGATCATTATGCCTTCGATATCTATTGCCATATTGAATTACCATCTCGGCCAAAGAAGCTTCCTCAATAACCTTTTGGAGTTTCTCTACACATTGGTCGACATGCTTTTTCGCTTCATCCACCTTCAAAAGTACTTCATCAATCGCTAGGGGCAGTTCATTTAATTTTTCGGAGGCATAAAATAATGCACGTTCCGCTTCATCCATTTCCATAAGCAAAATCTCAGGCACACCAGGAATATTGCTCTTTTTCAGCAATTTATGGCCGTAGATTAATTTTTCACGGAGCTGCCTCACCGTATCCTCTGCTGTTCGTTCATCACTTCGCAGTTCATTTAATCTATTTTTTCCTACTTGTATTTCTTTTTCTAATTTGTCCAACTCACCATAAAAATCCTGTATAACTTGCCGCAATGAGGTAAATGTTTGCTTCTTTTCTTGAGATGCGTCGTTAATTACAGAAAACTGGTTGGAAAGATCTTTCACTAGCTTCTCTAACTTTAAAAGCTTTCTATCATCCGCTTCGGATATTCGATAACTCATTTTTACCATCTCTGTGTCTACTCTAAGTTTGTCAAATTCTACGGGCAACTGTGCCATTCGCTTTTCCAGTATTTCAAGTTCTTTCTCTACGAACTGCCTCGAGATAACTTCGTGTTCCAGTTTCTCATATATATCGTCTATTTCCTGTTGAATTGCTTCTATCGGTTGAATAATTTCCTCAACTTTTAAATGCTGGATAAGTGGTAAAAGGGCTAAAAGTCTACGCTTCATTTCTGATGTCTGCCATTTAAAAGAAAAATGGTCTAAATTATAGCCATCTTCCTCCATTTCTTTAATTCCATTTTCAAGATCTTCCACTTGTTTTGGAATTTCCTTTTCTATTAAAAGAAGATAATTCGGAATCTTCTCCATAACTTCGTTTATACCTTTCAATTCCTCACTCATGTTAAGGAGCATATTTCTTGCTTGAAGGTAGTTACCATTAGCGGTTTCTTGATCAAAGGATTCAAACCCGTCCTGTATATCTTTTAATTTTTTTTTCTATGGAAATGGCTGTTATTCCTAATGTGCCTTTTTGTGCCCAAAGCTTTCTTTTTTGTCTCTTGGAACAAATCTTTTACGTTATGAATTTCCTCTCTGTTCTTTACTTCACTATGAACTAATTGCTCAACATCTTTCATTATTTCAGCAAGATGATTTTTTATTTTCCCAAGGGAACTATCAGCATATGCCGCAAGCCTTCTTGCTTTCTTAAACCGGTATTTATTTGCAAGTTCCTCAATATCAAAGAGCATTTCTTCAATTTCCGGAAGTTGCACTGTGATTATTTCATCCCAGGATTCTCGCCATTTTTCAAATTTCTCTTCCGTTTCACCAGACATTTTTTAAACCTTTCATCCTCGAAAGTTCATCTGTAACGGGCTCGTTCATAAGCTGAATTTTTTTACTTTCCAGTCTATCAACCTCTTTATAAATTCTTTTCTGGACCATGCCCCATAACTAATTACAAGTATAATAATCCCAATAAAACCGTATAAAAATACATAAACAATGAGGCCTCCCTATAATATGCTTCCAATATATATGTAAGTAGTTTCTTTTCATCCGTTAACGTATAATCAATAGTAAATCAAGTTAATTTTATTTTAACATACAAAATCACAGATTAATTGACAAAAATTATCTTTTTTTTTATTAATTTCTCTCTTTTTCTACCTTTCGCAATAAATAACTACCTTTTTAATTTAGTACTTAAACATTCTAGAAATTAGTTTGAAGGGAATGATTTTATGTATAAGAAAGACGGTCATATTCACAGCCCTTATTGTCCTCACGGTACCAATTATGAACTGGAGGCATACATTTTAAAAGGATTAGAGTTAGGTTACGATGAAATGACTTTCACCGAGCATGCCCCCTTGCCAAAGAACTTCGAAGATCCTGTCCCCCTTAAGGACAGTGCCATGTCCTGGTCTGATTTGGAACCTTATTTAATTAAATTGAATAATCTTAAAAGAAAATACGAAAACAAAATCACTATTAACATAGGTCTGGAAATTGATTACATAGAAGGGTTCGAAAAGGAAACAAAACAATTTCTCCAAAAGTGGGGACCAATGATTGATGACTCCATCCTTTCTGTTCACTTCATCAAGGCCTCGACTACTGACAGCTACATTTGCCTAGACTATTCGCCAGACAGCTTTGAGAAATTAGTTGAGGAATACCAATCCATTGAAGGTGTTTATCAGAAATACTATGACACATTAACCAATTCCATCCTTGCAGAACTTGGCCCATATAAACCAAAGAGAGTAGGTCATATAACATTAGTTAGGAAATTCCAAAGATCTTTCCCAAGGGATTTTAATGATAAAAAATATATCTTAGAAGCATTACAATTAGTCCAAAAACAAGGAATGTCACTAGATATAAATGGAGCAGGTAGACTAAAACCACTCTGCAGGGAATTTTACCCTCCCTTAGATTGGGTGAAAGTAGCAGCAGATATGAATATCCCGCTGGTTTACGGTTCTGATGCCCACTCTCCCTTACAATTAGGTGAGGGACTGACTGAATTTCAGCAGTTTACTCAAAATTTTAGCAAGTAATGGAATCCTTAAAGTATATGGCTATCCAATTAGCAATCTCGGAAAAATAGTCATCTAGAAAACCCTTTTCATGAGGCATCAAATGATAAACCTCTCTAATATATTGGGGATGTAGAAATGGCATTGTCAACATCCCCCTTAATTGCAGAACAATATATTCGCTGGGCAAGGATTTCATTTCTCCATTGCCGTGTGCTACTTGTAGGATGGTCTGAAATAAATGTTTCTCCTTTGCTAAATAGGTGGTCATAAGTTCTCTAACTAACGTTGTATCTAATGTAATCTCCCTGTGAACAAAACGTGCATGCTGATGCCTGGTTTGCTGAAAAATCAATACATCCCAAATTGCTACTAATAAACAATCATACGCAGTATCTTCTTTATTTTCAGCACGAGCAGCTTGTTTTTCAATTTCTTTAACGTACCCCTCCAAAAAATCGGTGATGAGTTCCTCCAACAACCCTGCTTCCCTCCAAAATGATAAGAGATTAAAGCGATGTTACATTCAGCCTTTTTGGCAATATCTCTGACAGAGGTACCTGAATAGCCTTGTACATTAAATAAATCAATTGCTGCCTTCAATACTTTTTCTTTAGAAGCCTTCCTTGCCATTGGACTCACCACCTTCTTTAATGCATCATTTCATTCTTCAAGTATTCGGAAGATATTATGGCACTATCTAAAATTTATTTTACTACATGTACCTGCAATATACAGAAAAATTATAAGACAAATAAGTAAATTTTTTCGATTAGAATTTTCCAAAGTATCATCAAAAAAACATGTTCACCCTATTTAGAAAGCTAAATTCACCACCACCCCTTGCAATTTGTGATATACTTTTTCAAATGTCAATAAGGAGGAATTCCATGTTTCAGACAAAAGATTATACAGGAACACTAACTGAACAATATGAAACCTTAAGTAAACAACTACATGCTTTATTAGATGGAGAGACGGATCCTATCTCTCATTTAAGTAATGCATCTGCATTATTAAATCATTTTTTAGACGATGTAAATTGGGTTGGTTTTTACCTATGGAAAGAAGATCAGTTGGTTCTAGGTCCTTTTCAAGGACTTCCTGCTTGTGTTCGAATCCCTAATGGAAAGGGAGTTTGTGGGACTGCAGCTAAGGAACGACGTACAGTGAGGGTCAAGGATGTCCATACGTTTCCTGGGCATATTGCTTGTGATGCTGCTTCCAACTCGGAAATTGTTGTACCTATGATCAAAGAAGATGGTCAGTTGATCGGTGTCCTCGATATAGACAGTCCTCTGAAGGAGAGATTTTCTGAAGAGGATCAGGAAGGTTTGGAATTATTCGTAAGAACATTGATTAAATTTCTATAAGAGTTTGGTCAATACACTAAGTCTTTAAATTAAATACACTTCCCTATGAAACTTTTTCATGGGGTTTTTCCTCTTACACAGAGAATTGTATGATTGATTTTAAATATATATCAATTATTTCTTGACTTCTAACCCTAAAAATTATAAACTGTAGTTTGTGCAAATAAAGACGGCCAAGGTAAGCTTCATATTGTTCATTTTATTCCCGTTTGATTGCATTGCTGAATTGCAGGCGAATTAAAAGTTAATTTTCGCCGCAGAGTCATTCTCTGCTAAAAAACGAGGTGTACCGTGTAACCTCTAGCTGTCGAGGCGAAGGTGCATGAAAATAAAATGACCTATGAGTGAGATTACCACTGTTGATTATTTCACTAATTTTTCATATGAGGAGGAGTCAATCATGGCTCGATATACAGGACCAAGTTGGAAGCTTTCCCGTCGTTTAGGAATTTCTTTAAGCGGAACAGGAAAAGAGCTTCAAAAACGCCCTTATGGACCGGGGGAACACGGACCGAACCAACGTAAGAAAGTGTCTGAATACGGACAACAATTACAAGAGAAGCAAAAGCTTCGTCATATGTACGGAATGAACGAGCGTCAATTCCGTAAGTTATTTGACCGCGCTGGTAAAATGAAAGGTATCCACGGTGAGAACTTCATGATTCTTCTTGAGTCTCGCTTAGACAACCTTGTTTACCGTATGGGTCTTGCTCGTACTCGTCGTCAAGCTCGTCAGCTTGTAAACCACGGACACGTAACAGTAGATGGTAACCGCGTTGACATTCCATCTTACCGCGTAGCTCCTGGACAAGTAATCGGCTTACGTGAAAAATCTCGTAACCTTGATATCGTTAAGGAAGCAATCGATGTAAACAACTTCGTACCTGCATACCTTGACTTTAATGCAGATGCATTAGAAGGTACGTACAGTCGCCTTCCAGAGCGCTCTGAGTTACCTGCTGAAATTTCTGAGCAGTTAATCGTTGAGTTCTACTCAAGATAATGAACTTTCGAAACATCCAATCCCTTTTGGGGTTGGGTGTTTTTTATATTTGGCTCTGTTAGTGAATAGTGTTTATTTTGGATATACGTTGATTATGCGAAAGGAGCAAGAATCCGCCGTTGCCCGCGGAAAGCGAGCTCCTGTAGCATAAATCAACAACAAAGACTAACAGAGCTTTATATTTAGGCTAACCGTCTGTGCGAAAAAACGACAATAAAGGGGGCTTTTCGATAAAAAAGATCTTGGTTCTAAGATCTGTGGTCAGAAGGGATCGCTCTTATGGTGGATTTGGAAATCAAATTAAAATGCCCAATCGAAAAATAAGCGGAGAAAGTTCCCTTAAATAGTAAATGGACATTGAAAACAGCTTAAATAGCCGGAGAGATGAGACTGTCGATTAACTCATATAAATTTCTTTTTTCACAAACCTTTATCTATTTTTTACATGTACACATCACTTTCCTCCATTTATACAGTAAAATTAAGACATAACTTATGTATGGAGTGATCGTG
>JAJOJL010000130.1 GCA_021208645.1 Bacillus sp. (in: firmicutes)
TAACAGTTATATTTTATTTTTTCCCTAATCGTTGAAATTGTTTCCAGGATTATCCGTAGTTCAAGACCTTTTTTCCTCTTCGTTTACCCCAGGCTTTTTCTATAGAAGGGTAATTTCAAATGCTTTAAAAGCTGTCTTGAGTCTTGTGGGAACTTTTTGGCCTTTGGTTTATTCCCACAATGAAGCTTCGTACGTACGTTCTTTAATTCGTGATCATTTACTTTTTTCATTATTTCTCTTTCATTAATATAAACTTCATGCATATTCATTTTCCACTCACCTCGTTAAAAATTTAATGGAAATCCTTCTATAGAGAAATCCATCTCTTAACTTAAGTGTAAAGGGGTAATGTCAGAGCAATATCAGATATAAATGGAAAAAGGATATACTTTAAAAATAGGCAGAAGTCCTGTTTTTTCAAAAGAAAAGAGACTGGCACAAAAGGCTTCTACAATGAGAAATGCGAACGAATTGATGTGGTACTGATAAAAAATAGCTTCGGAAATATACTTCGCTTTTCCGCCGGCGCTGGTAGGCCACCACTATGTTTCGCATTTGAGTCAGTACACATTATCTTCTAGTTTGGCAGTTTTCCTACTGTTCTTCCTAAATAGTCAAAGGTGAAGCCTTCCCCACACAAGTTTTTCGCCCGCTCCTTCCACGTATACCTTTCTCCAGGCTTCATAAAATGCGTTTTGACTTTGTCAAAAACATCCTTTTGCCCGTACATGCTGGTGATTTGAAAATGATGGCGGATCATGTCCCTAACCCCAAGGGCATATAAGTAATCTTGCACATACACCGGTAAGGCAGTGAAAATTTGCTCCCGTGCTGGATGCGGTCCTTCCCCATCATAACCGAATATTTCCTTATACAAGCTATTGGAGAGTCGTTGATAATCCTCATCTGGCTTCGTATACATGGCATGTTCTAATCGGGCCATGAAATAATTGAATTTTACCATAAATAAGTTTAATAGATGTTCCCCTTCCTTAATATGAGCGATGATTTTGTCATTCACGTTAAAATTAGTCCGGAGAAAGTCCTCATCAGAGTAGACGGTCTGAAACAGCTCTGACATACACTCGGCACCAATAATCGATTTAAACCGGAAAAATTCAGGATATTCATAACTGGTATAATGGTTGTCAATGGCGTGACCTACTTCATGGGCACCCGTTAAGAAAGCAGACAATGCCTCACGCTTATTAATGATAATGTTAAGTTCATTTGGTGAGATGGAAATACAGCACCCCCCGAAAGGAATAGACTCTAAATTCATTTCCATTGGAAACTCCTCCGGCTGGATTCCTACACTCTCCAACATGTTATTAAGGGCCGGTTTTAATTTATCACTGGAAAACAAGGCTGGATCTGTTTGATGGAAATTCAAGGCAAGGTACATCATGTCGTAAAAGTGAATCTCCTCCCAACCAAAGGTTGTTTTTATTTTTTCCTCCCAATAGGCAGTTGCATCTGTACATCTTTCTAATAACTCATCCATTTCCTTAATAAATTCCTCAACCCTAAGCCCTTTTGCGTGGAAACAATACTCATAAAAGTTAGGATAACCGTTTTCTTGTGCCAGCTTATTCCGTGTTTTAATAAGCGAGCGCAATTCCTCCTCTACTTCTCCTCCATACGCATTTGCAGCTGAAAAAACTTGTCGGCGAAGTTCGCGGTCAGGACTCTCCATAAGCGTCGCTTGTACTTCACCAGCATTCAACTGTTTATTTCCCACGTCATAGATTTTCCCCATTAATTTTCTTTCCAGTGGAGTGGTTTTCTCCGTAACTGTCGGGTTAGACTTTAAAAGCTCCATTTCCATGGCATGTAACATAACTGATAGTCTTCGTTTCCATAAAGGATCCGTTAATTTAGATTTCCAATACTCAAGGCTCTCCTTTACCTTCTTGTTTGTTAAATGCTCATGGAGGGCTTTTGAAATTTCGGGTAATTGTTCAGATGGCTTCCCCGTTAATAAGTAGTCTATTTGATGTATCGCCCTTTCCTGGTAGAGCTTTTCCATTTTAAGGATGAATAACTCATATTGTTTTTTCCAATCTGTTTCAGTCGTTACGTTTGTGAAATTAATAGTAGCATTAAGATCCATAGTGAACTTCTCCTCTTTTTTTAATTTTCGTTAAGGGGATTAAACTGATTATTTTCTACTAATATCGTATCTCCCCTTTGCAAATGCACTTGCACACCGGGGAAAAACTCATAGGTATCTAAAATTGCTTTAGTTAATCCTTGGGCAGTTATTAGAACGGTGTTCATCAGTGTAACTTCTTCGTTCGAGTGTAGCGTTAAATTTTAACTCCTGCTTCAAATTGTTTTCTACAAGTCTTTCTTGTAAAAAAATAGGCATCGTAGGCTTCATCGATTTTATTTCAACAGGTTCACTAGAGTAGTTTTTTATATAAATCTCATAGTCTAGTTGCTGAATCGTTTCTGCTTCGGCCAATCCCAAACTAGCTGATATACCGACGATGCGTAAATCATATTCACTACTATTAGAAGGGGGAGAGCATCCGAACAAGAACAAAACAGCCAAACTGAACATTAATAAACTCTTTATCATGTCAACTCACCTCAAATTCTTAAAACCATGTTGTCAGCGAGAATCTGTAGTAGTGATTAACTATTTATTTTTTCTTTGAACCAGCATTTTGCAACTAAAGAAGCGTCTACATCTTATCACTCTCATTAACTGTTTTCATTACATATAATTCATACATTGAACCACCACTCACCTCCCAATTTTATAAATCATTAACTAATTTGATTCTCGCTACTTAACTTAAGTAAAGTATAACGACGTAATGTCAGAGGAATATCAGATGAAATAATTTCGGAGACAATTTTTCAAAAGTACTAGGAGACAGGAACCCAAATTCTAAAAGAAAAAAATCTCACCCTCGAGACCATTCCAGTCTTTGGGGGTGAGATAATTGAAAACATGGGGACGGTTCAGGACTGGTGAAAAAGGGCGCTTTTCCCTTTTTCACCAGCCTCAAACGATCATCATCATTTGTTCTTGAGGAATTTACAACTCGTATTCTTCTCCACAGTATCCTTCCTGTTTGTTATGACCTTAATTGATTGTTTATATTGTGTCTCTTTATGGAGAAGACCTACTAACTTAAGAATACTTCCCATACAAATCCTGAAAGAATATTTACTCCAAATTGGAATTTTGTGGGCAACAAAGTATTTTTGAAAATTATATGCCTCCAGCCAATGACTTTTCTTAAATACTCTTAAAAATAAACACGGATGATCTTTCTTGGATTTCTTGAAACCCTATTACTAATAAGTGTCTCTTAAACTTTTAGTTTAGATAACTTATTTATCACATCCAATAACATAAACCTAACGCCTTTCGTTTTGTAGGAATCATCATTGAAATTACCGATTAAATAAGCATCTAATTCTTGGTGATAAAACATAAATGCTCCAGTTACCCCGGTCACTCCCCAACTATTAAATTTTTTCGGCATAAGGAGCGGAACCGTCTTAATTATCCATATCCCATAACCATAATCGATTCCTAAACCGAATTTAACCGGTTCTTTCATCATCAGATCAAGGGTTTTTTTAGAAATGATTTGGTGGGAAACCAACGCCTTCATAAATTTTAGTAAGTCTTCACTAGGAGCGACTACCCCACCACCGGCATAGTCAATTCCTGCATAGCCTTTTACACCGTTCATCCGGATTCCATTGAAGTAGAAATCAGCTACTGGGTAGGGACTTTCTTCTATAGGTTTAGAAGAGTGGAGAACAAATGAATGGTTCATCTCAAAGGGCTCAAATATAAACTGTTTTAACGCATCATGAAAAGTCATTCCTGTAATATTTTCAATGATTAACCCTAAAAGATGATAATTCGTATCTGTATAATGAAGCTTTTCCCCAGGAGGGAATTTTGGTTCTAAATTATTTTTTCCCCAAACAATCGCTTCCCTTGGTGTCATAGTCAGGTTTGGATTCTTTATCAGCTTATCCAACATTGGCCAAAAATGATCATCTAAACCGGATGTTTGCTTTAACAGATGATCTATCTTTATATCATTTGTATAATCTTTTCCATTATAAACATGTAAGTTGTTTAATAGTTCCCCATCTAAATGTTTACTAATAGTATCATCAAAAGAAAGGTCTCCCTTTTCAAACAAAATACTAATTAAAGTGGATGTAAACAGTTTACCTACACTAGCCATATAGTTAGGTTGATTTGGATGGGCAGTAAATTCCCCCGTTTTCCCTTCAGCAATATTAAGGTGGATGTCCGCCTTTTCACCATGAACCATCAAATAAGCATTGTTTAGTTTAGGGTCATTTTTTACCTTCTTGCGAAAAGATTCTTCAATTGACGCTATTATTTTCTCCCTTTGCAATTCTCTCACGCCCTTTCGGAAATTATGATCCATGATGACACATTGGCTTTTCTATAACTCTTATAAAATATTAATACAAATGTCTACCACTTCCCCTATTTTTAAATGTCCTTCCCCATCATGGCCATACTATCCCATTCTATGAAACCATTATTCAAATAAAACTGGCTTGTTTTATTTCCTTTCGAAGTAAATAAAATAGTCGTGGTTACACCCAGTCCCTTTAATTTCCCTTCTAACACAGCTAGCATTTCACTTCCGATCCCTGTGCCTTGTAGCTCCCTGGAAACAAACATTTCCCTTAGGTTATAATGTCTTCCGTCAAAAAACTGTTCGTAATTTCCGAATATGGCACCTTTTATCTGATCATTCTTTACATAGACAACCCCTTCAAAATTGGGGGAAATATAAATATCATGTAATCGTTGTTCGGCTGTTTCTAATGTCCAATTATCGTTCCATGGATCTCCATTGAAAACGTCTAGATAAAGTGTTGTGCATTCTCTAATGTGTTGTTGCTGTATGCTTTTAATTAATCCCATTTACTGTCTCCTTTTTTTCCGTACGTTAGTTACGCGGATAAACTTTTTATTGGTTTACTATTTCTTTCATAAGACCTTCTAATTTTTCGGCACTTTTCTTCCAGTCTTCCAAATACGCAAGCGATGTTTTTAATTCCTCTTCCTCTTTAAGGTAATTTTTTGAAAGCTCCTGTAGATGGTTAATATAGTAAACTAGCTTATGAAAAGGGGCTCTTGAGCTTGTTACACCTCCCCAATTTTCCTGTTCACAATATAACTCTACCTTCCTTAATTCATCTAGCCATTTTTCAACAGTCATTCCAGCATGTTTGGTGAAATCCCGATATACCCACATCTTTTCAAAAAGATTTCTTTCATTCCACCCTTTCTGCTGTTCCTCTAATTTTTTTTTCACAGTCACCGTTGTTGAAAGAATTTCCATTCTCTGTTCTTTAGATATCTCTTTCGTTGTCTTTATCCGATCCTTTTCCAATAGATTGATTCCTGCTGCAAATAAGGCTTGAACAGACCCTATTTCTTGGCCATTAAAGCGATCAGCTAGAGCAATAGCTGCAGCAAACCCGGCACCTGCTTCTTCTACAGAAATCATTTGATTTTCACTCATCTTCATGAATTCTTCCACTGTCTTCCCATAATAAGGAGCCAGCTTTTCAATCGCTTTAAGTGCCCCTGTAGTCTTGACTAATCCTGGTCCAATTGTAAAAGCATATACGCTTGTTCCCTCTAATTCTGCAGATAGAGTATTAGCAAGTTCCCTTTGAGCCATTTTAAAAATTTCATATGCCCCCATGTAAGGAGCAGCTCCAGAGGAGGAAACACTCACTAATACCCCTGAGTTTCTCTCCATCATGTCAGGTAAAACTAGCTTCGTTAATAGTACTGGTCCCCTTAAGTGGACACGGTAGCTTCGATCCCATTCCTCTAACTTCACCTCCGATAGTGGCCCCATGGGAGTAATGGCTGCATTATTTACTAGAATATCTATCTTGTTAAATCTTCGTTGTACATCATTCACCAGGTTCTGGACACTCTGTTCACTACTTATATCCACTTCATAGAAATAAGCACAATGACGTTCCATCTCCTTATTAATTTGTGTGGATGCGGCGCCTCCATACTCAGGGTCAATTTCTGCAATAATTATGTAACACCCTAACCACGCCAATGCTCTTGCAGCTTCAAAACCGATTCCCTGTCCAGCACCTGTTATTACAGCAACCTTTCCCGTTAATGAGTGACGCTCCAATCTACTTTTACTAATGAGAATTGGTTTGGAACTCAATGTCTTTACCTCCCTTCATTTCTAACAATTTTTAAATTACGAAAATAAAACAAGGTCAATAGCAAGAATAAAGTTGCTAAAGTAAAGTAAAAGATCATTTCCCCCATATCTGCAGGTTGCTTCTGTAGGAGTTTTAGAACAGTAGTAAACCCTACACAAATCGAGGCCATTGACTAACGTGGACTTTTTCAATAATCTCACGACGAATACAGGCAATAGCATAGATAATGGAGTAAAAGGTTAATCCCATAATATTTATATAAAGAAGTTGGAGAAGATTATAAATACGTCCGATCACATAAATACCGTAAGCATAAAATAAGTAACCTAACATTCCAATCAAAATTATTTGTTTTACTGTACTGTTTTTTTTGAAAAAAGGTACCTGACCCCCGATGATTTAAAACTGTAGATTTGTGGGGGACTGGCACCTAGCACACAATAGCAACCATAGCTATGATCACCTATTTTTCTTTATCTTGTTTTAGTAAAGCGATTATTTCCTTGTTTTGTTCAGTCGTTTTCTTCAATTTCCCATCAATGGATAGACAAGTAATCGCGATCACCACAACCCCAATTGCCATAACAAATTCCATATTTTCACCCTCCTTCTCCCTTGTAAAAATTCTTTAATTCTCTTAACCTATTTACTTGGCGAAAATTTTTTTCTGCAATTGTGCTCTTTAGTACAGGGCTTCCTTTGGTACACTCCAAAGGAAATAGTTTTTTGTAAATAACCTTGCTTCAACTACAAGGGTCACTCCATCTTTCTCAAATATATAACCTGAACCTGCTTGGTCTTTAAACTGCCACCCATTTTCATCCATAAACTCACTGATTTATTTTTCTTGGTAACCATTTTTGATCTTTGAAACATACCTTATTCGCTGCGGTGTCTCCGTAATTTTTATGTAATCATTTGTTGAGAACTCTAATTTAGCGATGGATGCAATAATCTCTGCAGTATTTTCTTCTTGAAACAAGGCACTTCCAAATCTAATTCCAAAAAAAAACATAGTAACTATGATTATCACTAAAGTAACCACAAAAAATTTTCTCAAACTTTCACCTTCTTAAGGGAAGCACAGGGACGGTTCTAAACCTGTGAAAAAGTCTATCAATTTATTTACAATGGCTTCGCGAGTTGCACGCTTGATATGAGAAACCCACTCATATCAAGCTTTTTAATAGCGGGCAACGGCTCAGCTCTTTGTATTCGTAACTTGTGCTTCCTATTTATAATCTACATCAATAGAAGCAGCGGAACCGTCCCCTTGCATCCTATTCACTAACGTTGTAAATGATATCCTCGATTTCTCCTTTGAAATACTCGTAATCTCCATCATCTAAGTGCCAAATGATTCTTACCTTGTTTGGTATTTGTATGCCATTTTTCTCTTTATAGCTATCGGCAATTGCGGAGAATCGTTTTTTCACGAATTTGCCGCCTTTTTCCGTATAATAACGGTCGTTCGTTTCAAATCGGAGAAATTTCCCGGCCTCGTCAAAATAAAATATCCCAGTCACATCAATGCCCTTATGGGTAAATCTTGCTTTCGCAGTTTGTGAATCAATCCCTTTCCATTGAATATAATCTTGTAAACTATAAGTAGGGATAAATAAAAATCTCCGTAAATAAAGTAATTAGAGCCGATTGGCTTGTTTCTTTTCCTTTTGCGTTCACAACTGGAATAAGGTTAAACAGTTTGCCATACATATGCCCCTGGCCATCTCGATAGATGTCTCTCACTTGGAGGGGCATGGATAAAGCTTTCATATAGGCGATTCTTACTGGCTCAATAACGGAGTTAAATTGTCTTGTTTCTAGGGGCATCCACTCTTTTTCCGGTGACAATTTGATAAAACTTTCTTTCCAAATGACATCTGCGTTATATATTTTAGGTTTACCAAGATAACCGCATACCCTAAAATATTTTTGCACCGGTTCAGGAAGGTCTGCAATATCACTTTCCCCAAAAACCTCATCCCTTTTCTGTTTCGGAAACTCTTTTACTGCCCTTGCTCTCTCTTTTTCAAATAACCGTTTCATTACCTTCTCATCTCCAACTCCCGTTCAAATTCTATTGCCATAATGAATTAGACAAACTTTATTGGAACGAGGAACGTTCTGCTATTGGATTCACGGATAAAACACCTTACTTTCCATATTAAATTAACCTTATGGGATTTTGTCCTTTGTTAAATGAGATTTCTTACGAGTGAAGGTATTTGTGTAGTTAGATCATGGAGTAAAAGCAGCATCTTATTAACAAAGCTCTGTTATGTAGAAAATTATACTAAGAAGTGAAAGGTTATCTTAAGAATAAAGCATTGGCCCCTTTGTTTCTCAGTTAAATTATTACAAAACTATGAAAATTGGAAGCACGGAAACGGTTCGAAAACTTGTAATAAAACCCTTTAACTTTTTTACGCTGCCATTGATAAATGAAAAAACATTCTAAAAAATGGTGCCTTACCCCATTGCTGCAAAATTGTACATTCGTGGGGTTCTGGCACCTTCCTTTAAAAACAGTTTTTCATCTATAATTCCTTTTGAAGCAATATTCTAATCAACCGATTCACAATAGATGCTTGTTCATGTTGGACCCAATGGGTGGCTTCCCCCACGATAGTAAGCTCACCGTCTTTACACATCTTCATACTATCCTTTGCTAAAGCTAATGACAGGAAAGTATCTCCTTCCCCCCATAGCATCCGAACCGGGACTTTAATTTCTTCTCGGCAAATTTCTTCCATGCTTCCCGCTCTCAGGGCTCGGTACCAATTTAACATTATGTAGCAAGAAGTCCCCTTCAAATTGCGCTAGTAATTAGTGGGGGATGAATTGCTTCTTTTTTTTGTTTGTAAATCAGAAGGGTAGAACAAGACAAACAACAAATCTGATGATATACTATAATTACGAACATACTTTCGGAGGTGGCGTTAGATGTTACTTAATTATAAGTATGAGATCTACCCTAATGAAGAACAAGTCCAACGGTTAGAAAGCTGGATTTCCATCTGCCGTCAACAGTACAACTCCGCAATTTTAGATAAACAAAACTATTATAAAAAAAACGGGAAGGGCCTGTCCCGGAACGAGTTGCAGAAGCAACTAACTATAGATAAAAAGGTTAACCCTTTTCTAAGGGAGGTCCCCTCACAACCCCTTCAAGAGGTCCTTTTTCGTGTTGAAAAAGCGTATGACAAGTTCTTCAAAGGGGAAGCTAAATATCCAAAACTAAAAAAGTATAAAGATTATCATTCTATTACGTTTTACCCAGTTTGGGATGGGAAGCAAAATCAAAAAAAAAAAAAACGGGTACATAAAAACGTCAACTTGTTCGTCGTGCTGCCTCTTTCGGTAAAGGTGGAAAACTACAAATCTCAGGGTTAGGATTGATCAATATTCACCTCCACCGTAAAATCGATGGAAGTGAAGTAAAACAAGTCATC
>JAJOJL010000047.1 GCA_021208645.1 Bacillus sp. (in: firmicutes)
CGTTCAATTCCGCTCTTCATACTAAAAATCACCACGAAGAGTCGTTTAGAAGCGTTCAATTCCGCTCTTCATCCTAAAAATCACCACGAAGTGTCGTTTAGAAACGTTCAATTCCGCTCTTCATCCTAAAAATCACTACGAAGAGTCATTTGGATCAAGTTTCTTAATCTGTAATCAAAAAACAGGCCATTCCCTAAAGAATGACCTGTTTTCTTTATATCTTCACTTTATATAAATTCTCGTAAGCCGTAACTAATTTATCTGTAATCGGATGTGCTTCCGGCAGTTCCTTATCATCAAGTGTATGGATTGGCATGACCTCGACACTCGTTCCCGTAATAAACACTTCGTCTGCTTCCCGTAAGAAATCCAAGCTGAACTCTTCTTCCTTTACCTGGATATTTTCTTTCGCTGCAAGCTCCATTACTTTCGCTCGTGTGATGCCGTGCAAAATTCGTTTCGTTGCGGGATGCGTGTAGATAACCCCATCCTTCACAGCAAAAGTGTTGCTGCTGGATCCTTCTGTGACAATTCCATCCCGAACAAGGATTGCCTCCACTGCCTTTTCAGAGACTGCCTTCTGTTTGCCATAATGTTCGGCAGTAAATTCAACGATTTAATATAACAGTTTAACCAGCGCTCATCTTCAAGTGTGATAGCCTTTCCACCACGCTTTTTATCCAATTTCGCCCTCGCATTTTTTACGGTCATGGAAAATACAGCAGGGCAATCTGGATAATGATGTTGGCGAGGGGAGATTCCCCTAGTTAACTGAAAATAAATTTCCGCATCTTCAATCCCAGAACGAGATAACCCTTCTAAAATAATCTCCTTCATTTTTTCCAAAGAAAACGGGAACTTCAAGTCAATGGCATCGGCACTCTTTTCAAAGCGCTCCAGGTGCTCATCTAATAAAAATTCTTTCCCCCCGTATACACGGACAACTTCATAAACTCCGTCCCCAAATTGGTGGGCTCTTTCCTGAATCGGAACAACATTTTCATTAATATCAACAAATCTGTCATTATAAAAGGCTAGTTCTCCCATTTCTTCCCCTCCTATGTATGCCAAACTACTTTGATCATACTATATTTCTTCTAAATATTCACTTAAAGATTGTAATTTGTTTCCTGACCTGCCGACAGTCGTTTCTGCTGTTAGCATGGAGTTTAGAATCGCTTCTTCTGTCGCTTCCGCAATGGCTTGGAACGGAAGGTCCAGTTCCTCCTCATGGACGGAAGAATGGTTCAATATTTTATCCGTCGGTTCATGGGCAATATGGGTTGCGGTAGAAAAACCAATAACAATATCGCCGCTCCCATGTCCCATATTAGAGCCTGTACGACTTAACCCAACACCACACCGCTTAATGATTCGCTGCAACTGCCGTTCCGTTACTGGGAGGTCGGTGGCCGCAATCATGATGATGGATCCCCTATCCTTCGTATCCGATACAGATGAATCATTTCCTTTGTCTGCTTCTTCTTGGTCTCGCTGCAGTTCGGCAATTTTTCTCCCTACATTCCGTCCCTTAATAGTAAGATCTGGAAGACTTCCGTAATTGGATAAAACTAGGACTCCAAGAGTATAGGTGTTTTTACCAATGGCAAATTGTCTCGATGCGGACCCTATTCCTCCCTTTAAACCAAAGGACCTCATCCCCATGCCAGCACCGATTGCTCCTTCTCGGAAATCTTCCGAAGCCCCTTCGATTGCGGAAAAAACATGGTCTTCTGTTAAAACAATTTGGCGGATATCGTTAATATGCATATCGTTACATTCGCCAACGACTGGGTTAATGGTTCCTGTAGATCGGCCAATCTCTGGATTGTCTCTAAGCATATAGTTAATGAGATGGGTGGCACATATGCCTACACTTAATGTATTGGTCAAAAGAATCGGTGTTTCCAGCGTGCCAAGTTCATTGATTTGTACCGTACCTATCGTTTTTCCAAACCCATTCAAAACATGGCTTGCGGCAACGACTTTGTCTTTAAAAAGATTGCCTTGATGGGGAAGGATGGCAGTAACACCTGTATGGACATCCCCTTGCCGTACAGTGGTATGCCCGACAGTAACGCCTTTTACATCCGATATTTTATTTAGGGGGCCAGTCGGCAGGTTACCAATATGTATATGATAGTCACGTGCTCTTTTTACGTTTTTCATCTAATCATCTCACCTCACGAGAGTTTAGTATATGTGAGTTAATGGAAAGAAATCCAAGGAACACTTTAGTTCCTTGGACCCCTACATTCCGCTCAAAAGCACAATTACTTAGATTGTGAAAAAGGAAAAACAGACTTTTTCACAAGTCTCTTACTTCTTCAATTCTTCGATTCGAGCACGAACTTTCTCCCGCTGCTCTACATAGTCTTTTTCTTTTTCCCGTTCAGCAGCAATAACACTTTCCGGCGCTTTGGCCACGAAGCCTTCGTTACTTAATTTTTTCTGAACACAGGTTACTTCTCCGTCCAGTCGCTTCAGTTCACCTTCTAGACGTTTTTAGCTCTGCATCTAAATCCAAAAGTCCTGCTAGAGGTAAATATAACTCCACACCTGATAACACGGAGCTCATGGATTTTTCTGGGGCAGTAAGTCCTGTACCCAGCTTTAATTCACTTGGACGGCAGAAGCGTTGGATGTAAGCTCGACCACGTTCTAATTGCTCTAAGCCTTGTTCAGAATTGGCATTAATGTGAAGGGTAATTTCCTTGCTCATTGGTACGTTCAGCTCAGCACGGGTATTCCGTACAGATCGAATAATTTCTTGAAGCAACTGCATATCCTTGACTGCCTGTTGATCAACGAATGACTCATCGCGTGTCGGCCACGCTGCAACTGTAATGGACTCTCCTTCATGAGGCAGGTGCTGCCACACTTCTTCTGTAATAAATGGCATGAACGGATGCAATAATCGCATCGTTTGGTCCAGAACATAAGCTAAAACGGATCGGGTCGTATGCTTCGCCTCAGCATCGTCTCCATTTAACGGGAGCTTCGCCATTTCAATATACCAATCACAGAAATCATCCCAGATGAAGTTGTATAGTGCACGGCCAACCTCACCGAACTCGTAAGCATCAATAAAGCGTGTTACTTGTGTGGTTGTCTCCTGCAAACGAGTCAATATCCACTTATCTGCAATTGATTTTTTCCCTGACAAGTCGATTTCTTCATATTTCAATCCATCCATGTTCATTAACGCAAAACGGGAGGCATTCCAAATTTTGTTGCCAAAGTTCCAGTTCGCCTCGACCTTTTCCCAATAAAAGCGAAGGTCATGCCCTGGTGAGCTTCCCGTTGATAGGAAGAAGCGTAATGCATCTGCTCCGTACTTATCAATCACATCCATTGGATCAACACCGTTGCCAAGGGATTTACTCATTTTACGGCCTTCTGAATCACGAACTAATCCATGAATCAACACGTCCTTAAACGGCCGCTCTTCCGTGAAATGAAGCCCTTGGAAGATCATTCGTGCTACCCAGAAATAGATGATGTCGTACCCTGTTACAAGTACATCCGTTGAATAAAAACGTTTGTAGTCCTCTACTTCTTCGTTTGGCCAGCCCATCGTGGAGAACGGCCATAATGCAGAGCTGAACCATGTATCTAATACATCTTCATCCTGCTCCCAATTCTCTATATCCTCTGGAGCCGTACGACCTACATACAGTTCACCTGTTTCTTTATGGAACCAGGCTGGAATTCGATGTCCCCACCATAACTGTCTTGAAATACACCAGTCGCGGATGTTTTCAATCCAGTGAAGATACGTCTTTTCGAACCGGTCTGGAACGAAGTTTACTTTTCCTTCCGATTTTTGTAGCTCGATGGCCTTTTCCGCCAGTGGCTTCATTTTAACGAACCATTGTGTGGACAAGTATGGTTCTACAACAGCGCCACTTCGTTCCGAATGCCCTACGCTATGCATATGGTCTTCGATTTTGAAGAGAACACCTTCTTCTTGAAGGTCTTTAACAATTTGCTTACGGCATTCAAAGCGGTCCATTCCTTGGTACTTGCCGGCATTTTCATTCATTTTCCCAGACTCATCCATCACAAGGACACGCTCTAAATTGTGACGGTTACCGATTTCAAAGTCGTTAGGATCGTGGGCAGGGGTGATTTTAACGGCACCAGAGCCAAATTCCATGTCTACATAGTCGTCAGCAACAATGTCAATTTCCCGACCAACAATCGGTAGCTTCACTTTCTTGCCAATCAGGTGCTTATATCGTTCGTCTTCAGGGTGGACAGCAACTGCCGTATCCCCAAGCATCGTCTCTGGACGTGTTGTGGCTACTTCAATATGGCCACTTCCATCTAATAACGGGTACTTCATGTGATAGAAGCCCCCTTGAACATCCTTGTATATAACTTCGATGTCAGAAAGGGCTGTTTTTGTTTGCGGATCCCAGTTGATGATATACTCGCCGCGGTAGATGAGTCCTTCTTCATAAAGTCGAACGAAAACTTCCCGAACAGCATCGGACAAGCCTTCATCTAATGTAAATCTCTCACGGGAATAGTCAAGAGATAATCCTAACTTTGCCCATTGCTGGCGAATGAAATCGGCATATTCTGCTTTCCATTCCCATGATTTTTCCAAAAACTTTTCCCGGCCCAGGTCATAGCGGCTAAGTCCTTCTTCCTTCAATTTCCCTTCTACTTTAGCCTGCGTAGCAATACCTGCGTGGTCCATCCCCGGAAGCCATAACGCATCATAGCCTTGCATCCTTTTCACACGAATTAAGATGTCCTGTAGCGTCGTATCCCACGCATGACCTAAGTGTAGTTTCCCTGTTACGTTCGGTGGTGGAATCACAATCGTATACGGGGTTTTGTCCTTATCTCCTGTTGCTTCAAAAAATTTGCCCTCCAGCCAAAACGGGTACCATTTTGCTTCCGTTGCCTGCGGGTCATACTTTGGGGGCATGGAAATTTCTTTGTTCTCCATCTTCCTCTTCCTCCTTAAATAGCCTTTATAAAAACCAAAAAACTCCCGTTCGCCTCAAAGGACGAAGGGAGTTAAATTCCTCGCGGTACCACCTTTGTTTACAGTCCGTGAAAACCCTCGCCAGTATGTGATACATCTCATCTCCACATACAAGCCATCATAGACTGTACACTCAAAGCGTTAACGGTGCTGAACCGACTTTTACTACTAACAGAAGTGTTCATAAAAGCAACTCCAGGGCGACCTTCCATCTTTACATCCAAGGAAACCTTTCAGCAACGATTTGAAATCGCTAGCTTCCCTCTCTAATGGGTTCGAGATGTACTCTTCCCTTTCAATGTTTTTCATCGAATGATTTTTATGTATTGGTTATTTTACCCTTTCTTCCTGAGATAATCAATAGGTAAACGGTAAAAGTCAACATTTTTTTTCAGTCTTCTCCATTATTATCTCCAATTATCAAAAAATCAAACTTCCAACCGGACTTTTCCGTGAACACACGTCCCTTCTAAAACTAGTTTCCAATCATACATTGTTATTAGGCTCCTTATTACACCGTACACAGTTTGCAGGGTTATGCATATGCTGATTATAAAGGGGAAAGGGGAGAAGCTATATGGGAAGGCGCCGTTTCTTTAAAAATTACCGATATAACCGGATGCTGGAACGGTTCGTTGCTGTTTTATTTCAAATTTTATTGCCGTTAATAATATTTCAATTCATTCGTACGATCTTATTACCAACTAAATTTGATATGATTCTCCTTGGTATTTTAGTAGTATTGTACCTTTCCCAATTTGCTGACTGGTCTTCAAAGAAAAAATAGCCATTCTTATATTTGTTAGTTAACTATGATCCTTCATTACCCGAAAATTAGCTTTATTATCATTATCCTATCATAAACTTAAAGGCTTTCTCATGATGTTTTCATCAAAGAGAAAGCCTTTTGAATTAAGATTGTTGGGGTTCTTCCTCATCGCGCTTGAAAACGCTATTCATGAACCGCATTACTCTGTTCATGGTCAAAACCTTTTTCTCTAGTATCGTAACGGCTTGAAGTTCTGTTATTGTTCTATCTTTAGACGTGTACAGATCTACCGATTGATACAAGCTTTCAGGGAATGCTAAATAACTCATTAATAAATGTCGTTCTTCATCAAAGAGGGCAAAGTGTCGTTCATACAACTGAAGCCAATGCTGCCCCTCTTGTTCGTCCCACGGCCGTGACTGGAAGAAATGACGGAACATTAATGCTAAATCACGAGAAGGTGTGTCCAAAACAGCTTTTTCAAAGTTTAGAAAGTAAGCTGTGCCGTATTGGTCAAAGCAAGTATGCTTTCTACTTGGCTTCCCGTGGCAGAGGACGCTACGGAAACTCTTTTTTTTCCTTTGCTCCTTCATACCAAGCAGTTAAGTGTCGTTCTGCCTCATCGACCATCTGCAAGCTTCTCTGAAAATGAGTTAAGAAGGTTAATTGAAAAGGAGATAAATATGTTTTTCCCTCGATCTCGTCTGCATATTTCTCCATCTCTAGCCTTCGATACGTCCACCGCTTTTTTAATGTTTCATAGGATTCAGTTAAAACATCCTCCGAGTAATCCTGGGTACGTTCCGTTAGCCCATGGAGTTTTGCCAGTTCCTCTACCATTACTTCCTCTGGTTGTACTGGATGACGAAAAGTCGAGTGGTCTTCGTACCATGGCATCAAATAGTATGCTAGTTCTCCATAGCGCAAAACATAATCCCCGTACTTGGAAGGAAGGATTGGGACAACATAGTGAAAACCAATCCGCTCCAAACGCTTAATAACATGGATAAGCCATTCTGTTTCATCCTTACTAAGCTTTGTTTCCTTTAAAGCATATGTTCCGTTGGAGGTATAAACTTTTTTGACCTTCCCAACTGTTTCTATCTTTTCAGGGTATAAATCATATTGGAATAAAACAGCGCCAATCGGTTTTTGACGAACGTGAATGTTCATTGTCATAGTTTCACCTTCTTACGTGTGACATCCAGCCATTCATCTATTGCCACAACTAAAGCCCTAGATGCTTCCCAGCGATAGGTAAGCTGTTCCTTCCATACTAAAAACTCATCTTCTGCTGTTGCAGACATGGATTTTTCCTTAAAATCAAGGAATTCCCAAGGAAGTAAACATTCTGCCAGGAGGCTTTTGCCATGATGGTCTTTAATGGGGAAGTAGCTATCCATTTCATCTAGTAGCTGAAATAAAGATGTTTGTCCATATCGCTGAAGCCATTCTGTTAAAACATTCCGTAACGAACCATATCCCTTTTCTGGGTTTTCGTGAGAGGTGGCCCAGAACAGTTTCCCATATACAATTTTCCCTTCATCTAAACGCTTGATCGGTGCCAAAACTGGCTCTCTCTTACCTGCTTCTTTATCTTTCATTTCCATGGCAATATAAAACCGTTTCAATGACTCCCTTCGCAAACTTTCCACGAATCGTTTGTGTTCAGGTTCGACTAATTGATCTTTGGATATGGGACTTTTTAAAACCTCACCAAGGTTTTCAGTATTGGGGGCATGTACCTCTATCTCCACCTCCGTCATATCCATGGAAAAATACTTCCCGAAGAACATCCCCATTTCCTTTTCCCGTTTCTTATAGGAATAAAGGCTGGTCACCTCATCATGGAGGGTGACCCAGCCAGCATCCGTCAAAAGCATTCTTTCTCCGTGGATGGTTTGTATCATCCGATTGGTTAAGCAGTTTGTTTTTTGCGCTAACTGATCACGCCAATGGATATGCCATCTCACTTTTTTTTCGTCTGTCCAGTTAATTAACCGCTTTAAACCTTTATCCGTTTCTAGGAGTTCATTCGTAACCTTCCAATTTGCCTGTTTTAATCCGTAGCAGTCTTTAAGATGTTCCAAATTTAACATTCAGGCATCCTCCGTTCCCTTAATTAGAGTTGGGAGTTTGATTAACAGGAATGTACAAAATCTGTCCTTCTGCTACCCGCTCCTCGTTGAGACGGTTCATTCGAATAAGATTGCTTACTGGTATATTGTATCTTTCTGCAATGGATTCGAGAGATTCACCATCTTGCACAATACACATGCGAAGTCTGGAATACTCCTCTTCCCCTTTAGTAAGCATTTTCGTCAAATAAAGGGCATTTTCATCTTTGCCAGATGAAGTTTTCGTTTCTTCATCACGGCCTTCGTTTTCGTCGAAGGTCGCCTCGTCTTCTTCAGGCGTTTCCTGGGAGGAGAAAGTAACTGTAGGCTCCCCTCTCACCATTTCTGGTTCATGCTGCCATTCTGGCTCTGGGTTAAACTCTGTCGCTCCATAATCTGGCTCACGCTCAGGTTCGTACTCTGCCTCTGGCTCATAATCTGGCTCTGCATCGTATTCATTGTATTGTGTATTTGCTTCCTGACGATGATTGGCTTCTTCTTCGTACTGATTATGTTCATCATAATTTTGTTCATTAAAGTTATGACGGTGTTCAAAGGCAGTTGTATGTTCAGCTTGCTGATCTTGTGTGTGCCCCATTCCCTCATACACAGAATCGTGTATCGTATCTTCTTTTTCTTCGTCAGCTGCCGTCACTTCTCTGACAGCTTCGAAATGAAAACTTCGCTCTTCCCTCTCCCCTTCCTCCTTATGGGATTCAGATGGCGGAGTGTAAAAAGCCGTGTCTTCTTCGTCATTTTGGTAGACCGCTGTTGGTTCAGCAGAACGTTCATTCTGGATTCCTGATACAGATACATTGGCTTCCAGTTCAATACAGCCTCGACCAGGGAGTTCATAATCAAAGGCATCAACTGTTACATAAAGATCTTCTAGACGATTAATTCTTTCCCGTGGTATTGTCACATCTAATGGAAAAGAGTGACGAATCATACCAATGCCATCATCTGACATTTGTACTTCTTCCACAGAACGGAAAGGAACATGATCTGAATAGGAATCAGATTTGCCCCTGCCATCTTCAGCAGGTCGATATTCTCCAAACAGCAGCAATGATCCTCTAATATAGACTTGATCATCTGCTTCCCTGATGGATATATCCGGTTCCAGTGCCAAAGACAATAACTCCTCAATTTCATTTCCTTCGTTTAACCATACTGATTCCTTAATTGAGAATGATAAGGATGAAGGTTGTTCATACGTCAACGTGATTCCCCCTTTATTTTAAACTCTGCACTCGCTAAGTTGTCCTTCTTAAGATGTAAATAATGCCTTTGTCCACTATTTCCACCTAAACTGACTCATACGTTACACTTGTATGATTTTAGGTTGAAAAATATGCTTAGTTTACTGAAAGGTGGGGGTTAATTTTTGAGGATGTTAGTAGGGGTCTTGTTGGTATTGGGAGTGATGGGGGAAATGGCGGTCTATTGGAGTTACTTTGATTTTTTATAATGGGGGGGATTGGTTAATTGTCTTGGGATTATTGCTTTTTTCGGTGGTATGAGTAGAGAGCAGGGACGACTTCGAGCGAGTTTTTTGCTACATTAGACATTTTTTTAGTTTGTCTTTGGACAAGTAGGCCGGTTTTTCTGTTACACTTGTCCGTTCCGGCCAGTGCTACGGACACGTCTACTCTTTTTTTCCGACCACTCTACCTCGTCCGCGTCTCGACTACCCAGATCAGACCAGGCTGTTACGACTGCCCATGCTAC
>JAJOJL010000159.1 GCA_021208645.1 Bacillus sp. (in: firmicutes)
GCTTCGCTCGTCGCTCGCTGAGAGAACCAACCTCCTCGTTAGCTTTTTAAAAAGAGTGCGAAGGCTATGCTAATTACTTCGTCTGTTCAAAAAGTTAAAAAAAGACCTTTTGAACAGACTATAATTATGTATGATAGCTGTAATTTAAAATATGCGCAAACATATTTTTAGGAGATGAAAAAAGCGGAGTTTAATCAGTAGTACAAAAAAGTCATGTTTGGATAGTTGATTCCATATTATTTAAGAAAATAACCTTAGAAAAACATCTTAGAGTGGCAATAGAAATGTTTAAGTTGATACCAAGGAGGTAAACATGCGTAGTTTAATGATGAAAATTAAAGAAAAAGTTTCGAATCTTTCAAAACATGGATTAGCCATCACGATTACAGAAGAGACATTGCTTTTTAGTGCACAAGAATATCTTAAAGATAAAGAAATTACGATTACTAAAATAGATGTGCAAGACAATGCTACGCTCATCAATGGAGCGATTAAAAAAATGGGATTACCAATAAAATTTTCCATAACTATTGCTCCAGAAGGTTTTAACGAGCGGGAAGTTTTTTTAAGAGTAGTAGAGATGAAACCACTTAACAATAAATGGCTCAACAATGTTATTTTTAATCGTTACAGCAAATTTATCTCTTACAATGATAACATTATCCAATTAAACATCGACGCCCTTGAAAAAGTCAAAAAGGTACGAATAGGCAGAATTAGTAATTTTCAGATGCAGGAAGGTAAAGTTGTTGTTAGTATTGGTATTTAGATTCTAGAGTTAAAACGTATTATAACCCCTTGGTAAGGTTGCAGCGAAAAGGGTGTTTTTCACAGATCTGAGAAGTAGAACATAGATTCACCTGATTCTTGTTCTAGACTGTATGGTTCCTATTTTCCATGGACAATCTAGTAAAAAAGTAAGGATTTGTATTGATTCTGGTGTTGGCGGAGGGAACAGATATTGGCAGATGTGATTATTATAGGGGCAGGACTTTCGGGGCTATTTGCTGCAAAAAAATTAACGGATAAAGGATTGAACGTGCTTGTTCTAGAAGGGCGAACGAGACTCGGGGGGAGAATATTATCCATTCCTCATGAAGGGGGAGTATTAGAACTTGGTGCACAATGGATTGCCCCCACACATCATCGCGTCAAATCGTTAGTAGCAGAAGCAGGTTTAACCTTTACGCCTACATATACGAAAGGGAAAACATTATGTTATCAAATGAACGGGGGGGCAGAAGTACAGACTGACCCATTTTCTTTGCTAACGAAACTAGAGCTATTTCGTTTTAAAAGGAAGCTAGAAAAACTTTCAGCAACAATTCCAAAAGAGTCTCCTTGGGAAGCAGAAGGAGCACAGGAATTGGATAGTCAAACGGTAGAAAGCTTTTGTCACCAAATGATCGGGACATCTGTAGGAAAAACGTTCATTCGCCGAAAGTTAGAAGAACTATTATGCAATGAGCTTACGGAAATATCATTGCTCGATCTGTTGTGGTGCATTGGGACTGCTGGTTCCATTAATGCTGTTTTAGCAGGGGAAAAATACTGGCTGAAAGAAGGGACTCAAGGCTTAATTATTTATCTTGCAGGTGCGTTGCCCGAAAACTGTCTCGAATTAGGTATAAAGGTTGAAAAAATTGACTGGGGAAATGATGGGGTAACCGTTTATGGAAACGGTCAATTATTTGCAGCGAAAAAGCTGATTATCACGTTACCTCCTCGACTATGCAGCGACATTGCTTATGATCCACCATTACCTGCAATGCGAGACCAATTTACTCAACAGAATGACCAGTCTTCTGTTATCAAATGTTTGGTCGTTTACGATTGCCCTTTTTGGAGAATGAAAGGCTATAGTGGGACAAGTTACAAGGGGGAAGGACCTGTACATATGACAATCGATAGTTCTATCAATGATCGTTTAGGTGTGTTAACCGTCATTATCGCAGGTCAGGAAGCCAGAACGTTTGGAGCATTAACGGAAGTGGAGCGACGGGAGATAGTAATTGCTACATTAATAAGAGTTTTTGGGGATGAGGCAAGAACTCCATTACGTTATTTAGATAAAAACTGGTCAGAAGATCCGTTTAGTAGGGGCGGCTATGGTGCTCACTTTCCACCAGGTGTCATTACCCAATTCCAAGATGTTTTATTTCGCCCCATCGGCCCCCTTCATTTTGCTGGCAGTGAAACAGCAACAGAGTGGCGATTATATATGGAAGGTGCACTAGTATCTGCCGAAAGAGTTGTAGATGAAATAACTACTGAGAGTAGTAGCAAGGGATATAGATAAATTCCGTTTATTTCTCTAAATAGTAGTACCTAGCTTTTGGAGGTGAAGCACCTAAACTGAACATAATAGGAATGGAGAGTGTAGCTAATACACTCTCCAAATTTATAGTGAAAGGGATACTCTTTAATAAGAAATAACCCTGGATCTTACTTAAATATCATCTTCGTCAGTTGCATCTTCGTCTTCTTCTATGCCTGGATCATTGATTGGTTCATCCTCCACCTCTCCACAAGCAGTTAACATTCCTACTGCAAAGATACTAGCTAATACAGATACAAAAAGCTTTTTCATTTGAATTTCCTCCTTAAATATCACTAAGATGTTTGAGAACTTTCTCTGAGAAAAACAGTATGGGTAAATGTGATTGCAATTCCAAAATTATCCATAAAGTTTTTCTTCACACTTCAAATTCGCCGTTTTTATCAAGTTTAAGGGGGGGAGATAAATTTTAAAAATTTATTAAAAATAAACGTAATAAAAATTCCTAATAATCTTAGTGTTTAAATATGCCTGTAAATAAGCTGTAACGAAACTGTAAAGGGGGCAAAGGTCCTGCGCGTATGTGGTTATTTATAAAGGATTTGAGTTTTTACATGGACTTGAAGATCGCTATAAATAGTGTTAATATTTAGAAAGTTGATTGTTTGGGGGAGATTAGCTTGAAAATCTTGAGGCTCGGACATGCAATGTATGTATTTACAAGTAAGGAAGGAAGAAGGTATTTAGTTGATCCATTTTTTGAGATGAATCCTGGCTGTCCTGATGAGTATCGTTCGGAAAGTTTCATGAAAACGATTGATACTGTATTTTTAACCCATGGGCATTTTGATCACATCAGTGGTCTGGAAACCCTAAAAAACGCTAATGAAGATGTGATGGTTATTGCACAGTATGAACTAGCAATGGTATTAATTCAGAAAGGCTACGAAAATGTGATGCCGATTAATATTGGCGCAAGCATTGCATTTGATGATCTTAAAGCAACGATGGTGCAAGCCAACCACACTTCTTCCTACGGAGAAACGGAAGGCACCCCTATATACACAGGAACCGCTTGTGGATACATTTTAAATTTCTTCAACGACGAAACGGTGTACCATTCCGGTGACACTGGGTTAATGAGTGATATGAAACTGATCCAAGATGTATACAACCCATCGATTGCGATATTGTCCTCTTCAGGACAGTTTACTATGGGACCTGAAGAAGCGGCCTATACGGTAAAAAACTTATTAAGTGTAAAGAAAGTAATTCCAAGTCATACTTTTCCATCAAAAGAAACGGCTCCGTCCCCAGAGATTTTAGAGGGGCTTTTGAATGCTTTCCCAGTGGTTAGCGCCATGATTGGTAGGGACGTAGAACTTGAATCCCTCCTTGCAGAGTATGAAGATACAGAGGTTATTGTAATGGGATATGGGGAGGAGAAAGAATTTTAACAGAATGATAAGAGCTTTAAAAAATCACAAAAATTGGTGTTTATTTAGAAACTCCATTATTAGCAATTTAGAGGCTGTTGAGAATATGTTCTCAGCAGCTTTTTGTGGTGCCTGGCACCACCCGGTATCTGACGAATTTTGTTGATTCAATAAAATGGTTACATAACAGTGGGGTAAGTTTCGAAGTATTATTTAGGGTGTAACAACTTTTATGCGCTCTTCATTGTATATATCGAATTAAAAATAGATAAATTAGGAAAATCAAATAAAATAACTTCAGCGTGACTGTCATCAAGGAGAGGGAATTCAGCATGAAAGACAACCAGTTTTTTGGCCGTTTCGTGGAATTATGGAAAAAGGGACGGCTGTTTATTTTAGCATTGGCCTTAATCGGTTTAAGTGTTCTTGTTTATTTTATTGTGGATGCATATCAGATTGACCTAAGTAAACTGGACGATCCAGTTGGAACTGCCACGGTCATTTATGACCAAAACGGCGAACCCGTTTCAGAGTTGTCTTCGGCAAGATTTAGCCATGTGCCTTTGTCGGAAATCCCTGAGGACCTAATACATGCAATTATATCTGTAGAGGATCAACGATTTTTTTCCCATAATGGGCTTGATATACGTGGGATTGCTCGTTCGGCTTGGCGTAATTTCCAAGCAGGGTCAGTTGTACAAGGGGGCAGTACGATTACACAGCAGTTAGCGAAGAATCTGTTTCTGACATCGGACCGGACGTTTGGGAGGAAGTTTCGTGAGGCGATTACGGCCCTTCGGATTGAGTGGAACTTTAGTAAGGAAGAAATATTGGAATTGTATTTAAACCATATTTATTTTGGTGAAGGTACGTGGGGTATTCAAAATGCTTCCAAAGTCTATTTTGGAAAAAGTGTGGAGGAGATAACCCTGGAGGAGGCGGCGGTGTTGGCGGCTTTACCTCGAGCACCGACGCATTATTCACCGTTTCAAAATGAAGAACGGGCATTGAAGCGTCGTAATCTCGTTTTACATTTAATGAAGGAACAAGGCTATATCCATGAGGAAGAATTTGCGTCAGCAAAGAATGCATCCATAGTTCTTCGGGACTGGGAGATCGAAGAGGACAGTTTGCGAGGAAAGTATCCTGGCTATGTTGATTTTATCATTGACGAGGCAATTCATGTTCATGGACTCACAGAAGAACGGATTTGGGCTGGGAATTTGCATATATACACAGAGATGGACCTTTCTGTTCAAGATGCGATTCAGACCACCTTTTCGCAGGATGACTTGTTTCCTGAGGGTGGGGGAGACGAAGAGGTGCAAGGGGGTGCCGTTGTATTAGACCCATACACAGGTGCCGTTCGGGGACTTCAAGGTTATCGAAGTGGGCATGTGTATCGTGGCTATAACCGGGCGACGCAGTTGAAACGGCAGCCTGGCTCAGCCATAAAACCGCTGGCCGTGTTTGCCCCAGCGTTAGAGAAGGGATATACAGTGAACTCCATGTTAGTGGATGAGAGAATGGATTTTGGAGGGTACTCGCCTAGGAATTATGACGGTCAGTACCGCGGCCAAGTATCGTTATACGAGGCACTTGTCCGTTCCATTAATGTACCTGCCGTTTGGTTGTTAAATGAAATGGGTGTCAGTGCAGGTGTGGAATTCTTGAAACGTGCAGGAATCTCATTACATGAAAATGATCAGAATTTAAGTATTGCTTTAGGCGGGTTAACAAATGGGACATCACCACTCCAGATGGCACAGGCGTTCACTATTTTTCCAAACTTGGGGACGATGACGGAAGCTTATGGGATTACAAAGATTACGAACGGTCAAGGCGAGGTTTTAGGGGAGGCTGAAGTGAAAGGAACAGAGGTGATGGTACAAGAGCTTGCGTACAAGATGACAGAAATTCTAGCAGGAGTTGTTCAGGAAGGGACTGGCAGAAATGCATTACTAAGTAATGGTCGTCCTGTTGCCGGAAAAACCGGTACAACTCAACTACCTCCTACAGAAGCTTTTGCAGGAATTTCAGGTGTCAGTGATGCATGGTTTGTGGGGTACACGCCAGAATACGTTACGGCAGTATGGGTTGGATATGATCGCGTGACGCCGGAATACGTGATGCAGTCTTCTGGTGGAAACCATCCAGCGCAGTTATTTCAAGTGATCATGAATGAGGCGTTAGAAGGCGTGCCCGTATCGATGTTTTTGAAGCCAGAAGGATGGGATGATCGAAAGGAAAAGGGGAATAAAGGCGAAGAGAAAGGAAAAGACAAAGGAAAAGGAAATGATAAAGGAAAGGGAAAAGACAAAAAAGACAAGGAAAAAGGAAAGGGTAATGGTAAGAAGGATGGGAATGGCAAAGGAAGGGGAAATAACCCTGGACAGGGAAGGGGCCAAGGGCCTCCAGGACGGTAGTGTACGTGGTTGCACTGCACCCACACCACCACTACGCGGAGTCAGATAATTAATTGGAGAACTTATGGCGTTCTTAGAGTTAAGCTCTGTTAGCGTTGAATGTTGATTTTCGCTCCAGATACTCGCTTTCCACGGGCAACGCTTCAGCCTCCTCGTTCCTGCGGGGTCTTCTGTCTCTGCCTTCGTCGAGACAAATCGTAGCATATTCATGAAGCATATGCTCTTAGCTGTTGCTTTTCCCGTAGGAGTCTCGTATCTTACGCGAAAATCAACTAGTCTAATAATCAACATTATCCACTAACAGAGCCTAGAGTTAAAGAAAAATAGTTAAGAAAACCCGCACTACTTTTGTCCAGAGGTAAAATCCAGTAGTCTGTTATCGTTACTGTAGCATACTGATAATTTTTGGGCGTGTATACAAGGTCTGCAACTTGAACGCCGTGTATTCACCTTGAATAAGTTGATTGTAGAGATTGACTTTGGAGGGGAATATTTTGGAGAAAATTATCGTACGAGGAGGCAGGCCGTTACATGGTAAGGTGCGAATTGACGGGGCAAAGAATGCCGTATTACCTGTTATTGCTGCTTCCATATTGGCGAGTAAAGGTAAGAGTACCATCTATGATGTGCCAGCTCTTGCTGATGTATATACAATCAACGAGGTATTAAGAAATTTAAATACAAATGTAACTTTCAAGCATGGGAAAATTACGGTAAAGGCAGAGGCGCCATTGAAAACGAAAGCTCCATTTGAATTTGTGAAAAAAATGAGGGCTTCGTTTTTGGTCATGGGTCCTTTATTAGCGCGAGCAGGTCATGCAAAAATTGCCTTGCCTGGCGGGTGTGCTATTGGATCACGTCCCATTGATCAACATTTAAAGGGCTTTGAAGCAATGGGGGCAAAAGTGAACATTGGTAAAGGGTTTATTGAAGCTAAAGTAGAAGAGCAGCTTATTGGAAATAGGATCTATCTTGATTTTCCTAGTGTTGGTGCTACGGAAAACATTATGATGGCAGCGACCTTAGCTAAGGGGACAACGATCATAGAAAATGCAGCCAAAGAGCCTGAAATTGTTTGCCTTGCTACCTATTTAAATGCCATGGGTGCTAAGGTGACAGGTGCTGGAACTGGAACGATACAAGTTCAAGGAGTAGAGGAGCTAACCGGATCTAAGCACACGATTATTCCTGATCGGATTGAAGCGGGAACATTCATGGCTGCTGCAGCTATTACGAAAGGGAATATCCTTCTTGAAAATATAAAGGCAGACCACCTCCGTCCCCTTATTGCGAAAATGGCAGACATGGGTGTTCGTATAACGGAAGAAAAGACTGGTCTCCGTGTTATTGGACCGGAAAAATTAAAAACTGTGGACATTAAAACGATGCCTCACCCTGGTTTTCCAACAGATATGCAAGCACAAATGATGGCGCTTCTCCTATGTGCCGAGGGAACCTCTGTCATTACAGAAACGGTATTCGAAAACAGATATATGCACGTAGAAGAATTTCGGCGCATGAATGGAAGAATTAAAATTGAAGGCCGTTCAGCCATTATAAAAGGACCAAACTCCCTTCAAGGGGCAGAAGTGGCATCCACTGACCTGCGAGCAGGAGCTGCCCTTGTATTAGCTGGCCTCGTTGCAGAAGGTTTCACAAAAATTGGGGAGTTAAAGCATATTGACCGAGGCTACGTACAGCTAACGGAAAAACTAAAGTCATTAGGAGCAGATATTGAGCGTATTTTTGAAATTGATGAAAGGGAGTTGGATAATAACGAAGCACCATCTCCTTATAAAGTTAATTAGATATGGCTTTTTAAACCTTAGTTAAATCAGAAAAGTTGCCTGGTCCTTTCTAGTTAGAAAGGGCAGGCAATTTTTGGGTAATATAAAGAGGCATATATTGACGGATCACTACTTGATTCTTAAGGAAATCTAATTTCTCTATACTTTAATTAAATGTCATGATATATTAAACTAGTTGTTTTTGATGAAAGTTCGATACATAATAGTTTTTAAAAGCAGGTGATAACGATGACTAAACAAGTAACACCGGATATTGATAAGGCGTTGAAGAATGCCATGGCAAAATTAAAAGAAGATAGTATAAAAAAGGAAAACGAATTAGAAAAGAAGTTTTGGAGTCCAATTTCCGTTCCAATACAACTTCGTGACGTCCTCACACAACGCACAAAACCCGAATTAGATGAGATTAGAAGAACATTGGAATTAAAAGGGGTAAGTTCCCTGAAGAAGGCGGACTTAATAGATTTGCTGGTGGAAGCGTTGCCTCAGCATCTCGAGAAAGTCTGTAAACAATTGGATAATGGCCGCTTTGGCTTATTAGGGATAATTGTGAATAATGGTGGCTATATGATCGCCCCTTCCATGGAAAAGCATCACATTGCGTTTTTTTCGTAAATTGGGCTTGATCGTAACAGGTACATTGGAAGGAAAGAAAATTGTCGCTGTTCCCGATGATTTCATGGCCCCACTAAAGACCTTGAGACAAGATGAGAAATTGCAGGCAATGATGAGTCGAAATACAGAGTGGATTAGCCTTACTCATGGGCTCGTTTATTACTATGGAACGTTAAGTGGGTCCCAGCTTGTGGAAATGGTGGAGTTATATACGAAAGAGACCGTTCCTTTTAGAGAATTTTATCAAGTAATTGAAAAGGCAAATACGTTTTATAAATCACTTCAAATCAATGAGCATGGTTTCTCCCATAGACGTGTTTTTGATCCGAGACAGGTGATACAAGAACACGAGAAGAGAAAGAATGTTGACTATTACCCTTTTACAAAAGAACAGCTTATGAAAGCAGGAGTACCGGAATTTGTAGATCGTAATAATAGTTATATGGAAATGGTACATTTCCTCATTAAGAACTTTAAAATAAGCAAGGACGATGCGGACATGTTTGTAGAAGAATGTGTCCATGCAACAAAGATTGGGGAAAGCCCTAACGCTGTAATGACCTATTTATCAAGACATTTGGAGTTTCCAAACGTAGAGTTGGTTCAGCCTTTATCAAATAAAGTCGTTCACCTCATGAATAATACAAGGGAATGGTTCCT
The DNA here is from genome assembly GCA_021208645.1 of Bacillus sp. (in: firmicutes). GTDB lineage: Bacteria > Bacillota > Bacilli > Bacillales > Salisediminibacteriaceae > Evansella. The sequence continues at coordinate 9,224 of JAJOJL010000159.1, forward strand.
AAAAGGTCATACATCATCGGAATTAATGGTGGATGACCGGAAGCATTTACGACAGTTACCGGATAAAAATCGCAAACCAGTAGGACAAGCGTCTTCGAAAGTGGGTAGAAATGAACCGTGCCCGTGTGGCAGCGGGAAAAAATATAAGAAATGCTGTGGAAGATAAAAGAAGAAAATTCGACAGGTGACAGTGAACAGCCCCCTTATAATGGACACATAAGGTATGATAAAGATACGACATATCAACCATTTTAAGGGGGCTAATTCTATGAAAAAAACACATGTGAGTGTAGAAACTAAGTTGGCTACT
>JAJOJL010000089.1 GCA_021208645.1 Bacillus sp. (in: firmicutes)
GACAAATCCCATTTGCATCACTGTCTTTTGGACCTAGGGTCATCCCATAAAAAAGCTGTTTTTGATTATGTATGGAATTAGCGCCTTTTTTTGCAGTAGCAGCTATTTTTGCTCACACAATCCACCTTTGTGGACAGGATTGATTATTTTAGCGACAGTTTTGTTAGTGGTGGAGTTGATTGTGGAGGTAGTTGGGTTAATGAACAGGCGTTATAAGCCTGTTTTGAACCTTTATTTAGTCGGGTTCGTTACGGTAAAAAAAATGATCAAATCAAATTAAAAAGGTGTTTGTCAGGTCATTTGTGGACCTGGAGTAGCAATTTTATAACTAAACATTACGATATAATCTTTCTGCTCTAACCTTGCGCTAATGAATTAGAGCAGGTTGCGGCTTCAAACTGCCCTTAACTTACCCTAAAAAGCACAATTAAAGCAAGTTGTTGCCTTATTCTGCCCTCAACTTGAATAAAGCTGCAATTCATCTACATCTAGAAGAGTAATAATTTGCTAATTGCCTTCCTCTATTTACAACCTCCAAAACCAAAAACCATCTAGCTTCTTATTGCCAGATGGCTCAACCCCAAATTCCACATCCAAAATTCCACACCCTAAATTCCACAACCAAAATTCCAAATCCAAGAACCCTAATAAGGGACGTCCTTTTCCAAGTATTGAATTCCTGTTTTTTCAATGACTGCTTGTCCGCTTGTTAAATTAGTGATCCATTCCTCGAATTCGTCCTCTTCACCGACGGAGACAAACAGTTCGAGGCTCACCTTGTCCAAATATTCCATCCCTTTGATGGTATAGGTAGAAGAATGGAGGGCATTTTCGATTTTTCCAAGGAATGGTAATCAATCGTGACTTTATAAATTTGCGCCAGGGACCTTTCTACAATCCCAACGGCTTTCAGGCCTTCGGATGTAGCGGAGCTGTATGCACGGATTAATCCCCCGGCACCAAGTTTCACACCACCAAAGTAGCGGGTAACCACAACCACCGTGTCCTTTAAGTGACCTTGTTTTAATACCTCCAGCATCGGAACGCCAGCTGTTCCTGTTGGCTCTCCGTCATCGTTTGCTTTCTGGATTTGATCATTTTCGCCAATCATATAGGCAGAGCAATTATGGCTGGCATTCCAATGTTCCTTTTTAATTTCACTAATAAACTGTTGGGCTTCTTCCTCTGATGTTACACGGTTAATATGAGCAATGAAGCGAGATCGTTGAATGACAATTTCATGTTGGCCAAAACCTTTGGCAGTATAATAAGAAGCTAGCATTATGTATCACTCTTTTCCTGGTAGGTAGAGGTTGTTATTCTTAAAACTACTCTAATTTGAATATCAGAATTCCTTGTGTTTTAAGGTATTATGGATTCCTTCATATGTCAAGTAGAGGCTACTAGCACAGGTGCATTTCAACAGGTAAATCATTCTAAGAAATTTTTTCAGACAAGTTTTCTATATTACCCCCAATAATAGAATACGACGTTCGATTTATATAGTGTTAAGGACTATTTGCCCATCTGGAAAACAAAGTTAACACAACTAAAAGGGTCGTACAATATAACCAAGCAGCATATCAGTGGTGATGTATTTCAGCATACTCTACTTGCCATGGAAGACAGCCGAATCAAATTTATCAACTAACGAAGATTCCAGGCAGGAGGAGACTTTTAGTTAAATTGAAATAAGGGAAAGACTTAAACAATGAGGTACACTTTAGATTAAAACAAGGGCAAAAGCAGGAATAATTATAATGTGCAGAATGCCATTAACTGGTATAATACTATGTGAAATGTAATAGTAAAATGTAATTATCATATCCCTTGTCACGGTGCCTTTAAATAAAAAATCATCTACATTTTATGTTCGGCTGAGATTGAACTTGAGGAGGAGAAGAAAGTGGCGGAGCAACAAAAACAAATAACAATTGTAATCGTGGATGATCATCAACTATTTCGTGAAGGTGTAAAACGTATTTTAGCAATGGAACCGGTTTTTGAAGTGGTGGCAGAGGGAAGCGATGGAGATGTGGCAGTAGACTTAGTAAGGAACTATCAGCCAGATGTAGTTTTGATGGACATAAATATGCCAAATATGAATGGGTTAGAAGCAACAAGACAGTTGGTTGAAAGATTCCCATACGTAAAAGTACTTATGCTCTCTATTCATGATGATGAGGAGTATGTAATAGAAGCCTTGAAAATTGGAGCATGTGGCTACTTGTTAAAGGAAATGGATACGGAAGCGTTAATTGAAGCAGTTAAGGTTGTGGGAGAAGGGGGAGCTTATTTACATCCGAAAGTATCTCATCACCTTATTAACAATTATCGCCGTTTAACCAACAGTTCGAATCAGGAGAAGGATATTGGATTCCGGGAAGTAGAATATCGCCGACCGTTACACCTCCTTACGAGGCGGGAGTGTGAAGTTTTACAGCTTATGACTGACGGCCAAAGTAACCGTACGATTGGTGAAACCCTTTATATTAGTGAAAAAACCGTAAAAAATCATGTAAGTAATATTTTGCAAAAAATGAATCGGAAAGATCGTACGCAGGCAGTAGTGGAAGCAATCCGCAATGGATGGGTGAAGGTTAATTTTTAAAAAGAAGTAATAGTGTTTTAATAGAAGTATAGTTTCAAGCTATCTTAAGGGGTAGCTTTTATTTTGTACAATTGGTCGTTATATCCTGTTTAGATAGTAAAACTGTAAATGTTAGACAAGCCCCTGTTTAAATACTAAAATTAAATAGGTACTTATTTATATTTTTATGAAAGATTATTTCTTTGGAACTAAAAAGAAAGGATGGGGAGATAAATTGAAAAAGGTTGCAATTATAACTGATAGTACAGCTTATATTCCTAAGGATATTCGGGATAAACATCAAATCCATATGGTTCCCTTAAATGTTACTTTTGGAGAGGAAACCTATAAAGAAGAACTAGAAATAACGACTGAACAGTTTTACGAGGAGATGAAAGTAAAGGAAGAGTTGCCAAAAACTCTCAGCCTGCCATCGGTTTATTTGAAGAATTGTTTACGAAGCTTGCTGCTGATTATGATGAAGCGATTGTGATTACTTTATCGAGCGGCATCAGTGGAACATATCAAACAGCTGTTAGTGCTTCCACAATGGTAGATGGAATTAAAGTGCATGTTTTTGACTCTGAAATAAGCTGTAGAGTTCAAGGGTTCTATGTGTTAAAAGCTGCAGAAATGGCTATGGCTGGTGCAGAAACGGAAGAGATTCTTGCTGCATTAGGGGAAATGAAGGATAATACGAAGGCATATTTTATGGCCGACGATTTAAGCCACCTCCACCGTGGCGGGCGTTTAAGTAATGCTCAACTCGTTGTGGGAAGTCTCTTACAAATTAAGCCAGTCCTCCACTTTGAAAACAAGGTTATTGTGCCTTTTGAAAAGGTGAGGACAGAGAAAAAAGCAATGAATCTAATTCTAGGTTTATTAGATGAAGACGGGAAAGAAGGTCCTTTAGAGGTAACTGTCATTCATGGGAACAGACTGGAGAAAGCAGAAAAGATTGCCCAGGAGCTTCAAGAAAAATATCCTGATTCCACTGTAACTGTAAGTTATTTTGGTCCTGTCATTGGCACCCATCTAGGGGAAGGCAGCTTAGGGATTGGCTGGGTAAAAAAATAGACTGTGCCTTAAAGTGGTATCTTTCCACTTTTGGGGCACTGTCGAAGCAATGAGCGTAGCTGTCGCAATCTTTGAAAATCCTGATAGGAGTGGGTTTCTCCTATCAGGCGAGCGACAAGCGAAGCCATTACCCTGTTACTTTTGAACAGGACTTAAAGAGACTGATTATCACGTGATAGTCAGTCTTTTAATTATAGACACAAATTTGTCGAAAAAGGGCCGTCTAAGCGTGATTAGTAATATATAAAAAGGGTATATAACTCTAGAACTGATCACTAGCCCCCAACAGCATCGGCATTATCACCTTCGATTTTTAACTTCACAATAGCAAATTGCTTTGTAAAGCTTTTTCCACCTATCCCCCCACAAATTGGAGTGATCCCCTATGCGTTTTTATCCATTAACCTGCCAACAAGTAATGCAATTACAAAAACAACTAACCTCTAATGCATTACCATATACGATCGAGTCCATGAATGAAAAGGCTGTCTGGCTCGTCCCTGAGTTCCCACCCCACCCTATAGAAAAATCAATTATTGAAGAAAAAAACAGTCGCACCTCTCCCATCCATAGACCCATTAATTGGCGTGGTACCAACTACGTTGCAAAGCCTCAATGAGAAAAACACAAGCTACTATAACCCGGTCCCTAACCCAGACTTCCAACCGAACGACACACTTAAAAGCTTTCTTAAAGACAGACGTTTGTTAATGGACGAACTTCCCTTTTCTTTGCAGGAGGTCCATCACCATGTAGTTAATGGCTTTGTGAATTATGAAGCTGGAATTATTTCAAAGATGGGAAGGAGTCATTGCCAACGCTGTGGTAATGAAGATAGAACATTATTTGGTGCGTTTCACTGTTTTCGCTGTAAAAAAAGATTGTATTTACTGCCGGAGCTGTTTAATGATGGGCAGGGTATCCGGCTGTACACCTTTACTCACCTGGAAAGGCCCCAATAAACCGGAAACGGGTCAAAAAAAGTCCCATACCATGGCTTGGGACGGGACTTTATCTTTATTTCAACAAAAAGCATCGGACAGACTTTTAGCCACTATCGACGCTTTTGTTCACGGAGTAACTGAAAGAGATGAGTTCCTTATTTGGGCCGTTTGCGGCTCAGGGAAAACGGAAATGCTTTTTCAAGGGCTAAAACATGCCTTAAATCAAGGGCTAAAAGTGGCCATTGCCACTCCACGAACGGATGTGGTACTAGAGCTTGAACCTCGCCTGATGGAGGCGTTCCCTAACACGGTTATCCATGCTTTTTATGGTGGGGCCAAGGATCGCTTTGCTCAGGCAGAGCTGATCATCATTACAACTCATCAGCTCCTCCGCTACTACCATTGTTTTGATTTAGTGTTTATTGATGAAGTGGATGCGTTCCCCTTTTCTGCTGATAAAAAATTGACCTATGCCGTTTCACAGGCAAAAAAAGAACGTTCGTTGACCGTATACGTAACCGCTACACCAGTAGATAGCATGCAACGGAAAGCGGAAAAGGGAGAGCTAAACTGTGCCAAGGTAGCGAGGCGCTATCATCAACACCCCCTTCCTGAACCACGTTATCAATGGATTGGTCAATGGAAAAAGAAGTTACGACAAGGGAAAGTTCCACCCAAGGTCTTGGCTTGGCTCCGAGCCCATCTGGCAAACCAAAAACAAGTATTTTTGTTTGTACCAAGTGTTGACGTCATGAAGAGACTAAAGGAGACGATCACCCCTTTGCTGGATGTGAGTGTGGATGCCGTTCACTCAGCGGATGAGGAGAGACGGGAAAAGGTGATGAACTTCCGTAACGGAGAAACGAGAGTTCTTATTACTACCACCATTTTGGAAAGGGGAGTAACGGTGAAAGGGGTTCAAGTTGGTGTGTTTGGAGCGGAGGACCGAATTTTCACCGAATCAGCCCTCGTGCAAATTGCTGGGAGAGCGGGAAGGAAACCAGCTGAACCAACGGGAGATGTGGTCTACTTTCATTTCGGCAAAACAGAAGAAATGGTAAAAGCAATCAGACATATTCGGAAAATGAATCAACTGGGGGAAGTGGAGCTGTTGCAGGAAAAGGCTCAGAAACAGCTGGACATGAGTGGAGAGTGGTAAGGGGTATTGGCGAGGAGAAACTTAATTGGGAGGGGGATATCACTATGAGCCAATGGCGGGAGATGGTGCAAGGAACGGAACGGTGTTTATGCTGCCATGAATTGTTTGACGGTGAGATTGGTTGGAGTTGGATGCTCGGTCTTTCTGAAAAAATTCGACTATGTCCTTTATGTGCTAAGGAATTAAGGGTACTTGAAGAGACCTCCTGTCAGGAATGTGGCAGGCCTGCCCTAAAAGAAGCGCAAGTAGATAAAAATAAGATTTTGGATGGGCTCTGCTATGACTGTCAGCGTTGGCATCGGGAACCGCCTTGGGATACGAAGGAGTTTCGTCACCGTTCCCTTTATGAATACACTCCATTTTTACAAGAGATACTGGCTACCTTTAAATATCGAGGAGATGCAGAACTCGCTACTTTATTTGCGAAAAAACTCAAAGCTGCAGCAAGAAAAATAGCTCCCTTTCACCTCGTTACCTATATTCCACTAACAAACAGCCGTCAATGGGTACGAGGTTTTAACCAGGCAGAGCTACTGGCACAGAATTTTTCCCCAGTATGTCTATTAACGAAGTCTTCCACTAATAAAGAAAAGCAAAGTAAACGTTCAAGGGAAGAGCGGATCGCTGCCATGAAACAGGCCTTTACGCTATCAGATGAAGCAAAGAAGTTAGATATACAGGGCAAGAATATTTTGCTAGTTGATGATATTTATACGACTGGTGCCACCCTCCGGTGTGCTGCTAGCGTTTTGTACGAAGGAGGTGCAGCGTTCGTGGGGGCAGTTACCGTTGCCAGGGCTGTTGGAAGTAAAGCAAAACAAAAGCAATAGGTAGATTTACTAGAGCAATGTCCGATATGCTAGTAAAAAGAAAGTCACGCTTTGGAGAGGTGAGAAGGATGCGCAAAATAACAGTTGCTCAGCATGAGTTTCTCAAGCATTACCTCAACCTGCTGAATGAAATGGATCCAGTTTTTCAGTTTGCCATTCAATGCTATGAAAATGATGACGTCGATATTGGAGGTCGTCTGATGAAGGATGTATTGGCTGGAATTATCCCTTACAATCAGGAAAACATGACAGTCTATTCTATTTTTGGCCATGATGATAAAGCTTTACAAGTCATAGAAAAATTGCAAGCCAATATAGGGATATTTCTACATTCTCTAAAAGTGGATCATGGGCAAAATGAGGGTGCTACATTATTAAAGGAAAAGCTTCTTCCTGTTTTCCGAGAGTGGAAAGGGATTGTGGAGAGGTATGTGGAGGGCAGGTAATCGTTTTTCTAGCAAAAGAAGCCTGCATTACCTAAAGGGGTAGAAAGGTAATGAGGCTTCTTTGTATCGAATATATCCTAGTTGCGTAATTGGCTGAGACAGTCATTATTATGTACAATGGAAGCTTTTTTCATTCTTATTTACTAATATTTAGATTCAAAAACGAGAATCAGATAAGTCTGATTCTCGTTTCTTTGGTATCCGATTAATTTAAATCGTCTAGTCGTTCTGGGTTTGCCGAATGGATCGAAGTAAAATCTCATCTGAATTGATATTTTCAATATGTGTTATTTCCACAGTCGTTTTCAGGTCCTCCAAAGTATTGATGATTTTGTTGATCTGGTCTTCGTGTGCCATAAATGAATCTACAAGGGTCATGTAATCCTTCCTCTTCAGCATTTCCTTTTCAAATTTTTAAGAGGCGGTGAAGAATGACCTTGATTAATTCCAATTCACTTACAGATGTATTTTCCTTGAAGACTAACTTAATATCTGAGTATAAGGCTTTGTTCTCTGTAATGTATTGAACCATTACTTCTCCTCCTTTCTATCAGATCCAAAGCATTCCTTTCGATTTTCAACAAGCTGATGGGAATGTCTCTTATGGGTTAGCCTGGATATTTGAGCTGTTACTTTCTACGTTGGGAACACTAGCATCCGTTTTAATTGGGTCTGCTGCAATACCATTGGTTGTTGGGGTTGTCTGTGGTTGAGGTTGCTGGCCGTGAACGGTACTACTGGAAATGGTTTCAGTAGTATTTTCACTTATGGCAGTTTGCGTCCCATTAGCTGCTTGAGCTCCCACACTAATGTGCTGACTTCGTGTCGGTGGCATATGTTCTACCCCTGGATTGGTACTTCTTCTGTTGGTTGTCTGTTTGCCCTTTTTAGTTGTAAAAAAATGATACTTTCCGCAATGATTTCAGAGTAATTTAAGCGCTTGTTGTCTTCTATCTCTTGTGAGCGTGTTTGGACTCTGCCCGTAATACAGACAAGGGATCCTTTCGTACAATAGTCACCAGACATTTCGGCAGTTTTTCGCCAGGCTGTACATGTAATAAAATCAGTATCATAGTTCCCTTCTACATTTTTGAAGGGGCGGCGAACGGCTAGACTAATTCTCGTAAATGCTCTTCCGTCTTTTGTAGTTGCGACAACAGGGTCTTTCGTAATCCTTCCAATTAACATCACTTGATTAAGCATAAAATCACTCCTTGTATATTTTTGGTTCTAGTGCAACCTTCACTCTCAAAAGATCAAAAACCGATCTTTTTGTTTAAATACTTTTCATACAGCTGTATCTTGGCAATGGCTACGCTCGTCGCTCGCTGACAGGAGAAACCCACTCCTGTCAGCTCTTAAAAGATTGCGACGGCTACGCTCATTGCTTCGAGTCTTACAAAAAGGTCAAAAGCGGACCTTTTTGTAACGACTCTAGTAATAAGTCTTCATTTTTGATTCTTGATACTCCCAAATTTTATTTACAAATTCTCCGTAATAATCATAAATGGGAGAAGGGAATAGTTGCGTGATACGTTCCTTGGAAAATATAGTTGGCGGTGGATGGAACGTATTAGGAAAAGGGAATAGTTTAAATTGTTCCTTCGGAGACTGCTGAAAATAAAAGGATTGAAGTCTCCTTGGGACTAATGATTCAACGGGAGGAAGTCTACTATTGGATGTTATTATTTCCGGTTTAGTATAACTGTGGTAGCTAGACCATGGGTGATCCATGGGGGAGTCCCCTTCCAATGTTAGGCGGGGGTTATTGTGAACGTAAGCACTTGTAATAATAAGGTCCTTCTCTGTCGGGATTGGAAACCATCGATACGGTTGCTCAAAAACAGAACCTTTGTAATCATATTTTTTGTTATACCATCTAGCATAAGGGGTATTAATGCTGTGCATTACTTTTGAGATATGGTCGTCTTTTGTCTGGATCAGCAAGTGTACTCGGTTAGGTAATAAGCAAAAGGCGAGGAGGGTGAATGGAAACGAAATGGAAGCTTCATCTAAGATAGAATAATATTTCTTGTAATCTGAATGGTGTTGGAAAAGGGGGTTATTTTTTACCCCTTGACCAATGACGTGATACGTAGCTCCTGGATACCATAGCTTTTTTTGTTCTAGGCATTGTTTTTTCTCTCCTTAAATAATAGTTAATTTAATAATCTTATAGGTGGACCTATGAAAATGACGTTATCTTCTTGACTGGGACAATTAACCTTCTTAAACTCTCTATTAATCCTTACTAAGTTTAATCAACGCTTACACAATGAACGGTTCATGAATTTTTTGTGGTAAAGCAGTAAAATTGTGAGTTAAAAAGAAAAAAGTGTGTAGATGCTGTCAAAACTCGCTTTAAAGCTACAAAAAACGAGTTTTGAGTATGCA
>JAJOJL010000147.1 GCA_021208645.1 Bacillus sp. (in: firmicutes)
GAACAAAGGCGCAAGCGCCCTGTCTCAAAGAGGCAAAGCGCGCTTTGCCGCTCCGACGTAGAAAACTGGACTGAGCCGAGTGAGATAAAGGAGAGTCGAAAGGCGTAAGACTTTCGCTCAAGAGTCAACGCTTTAGCGTTGACGCTCCGACTTATCGTAGACGAGGTGAGGGAAGTTTCTCAACGTCGATAGGGCGCTGGAGCTAGACGATAGTCAACATCAGTTATCCACATTTAGATAAAATATAATTTCCTAAACAGCAAAAAAAGTGATGTAAAAAGTGGACTCACTTTCTACATCACCATGCAAACGACAACCATTCATGTTAGCTTATTTTTTGGGGATTAAGGTTAAATCCTCTTCATCTGAAGCAGGTACCGTTTGAGGTGTATCCAAACCGTAGTATTCGCGAATTTTATCTTCAATCGTTTGCGTAATGTCAGGATTTTCCTTAAGGAATTGTTTCGCATTTTCACGGCCTTGGCCTACGCGCTCTTCGTTATAGGAATACCATGCACCACTTTTTTGAACGATGTCTAAATCAGAAGCCATGTCTAAAATGGATCCTTCGCGGGAAATCCCTTCTCCGTACATGATGTCAACTTCTGCCACCTTAAATGGAGGCGCTACTTTATTTTTCACTACTTTAATCTTTGTTTTGTTACCAACCATATCGTTGCCCTGCTTCAATGTTTCAGCACGGCGAACTTCAAGTCTTACGGAGGAATAGAACTTTAATGCACGACCCAATGTGTTATCCTACCGGCTTTTTATCCGATAGCTCTTACTCTTTCTTTCGAGCAAGTTCAGCATACATTTTCGCCTTCGGCATCATCCGTTAAGGCGGCGGAGACTCGTGGGGATATTTTTTGCTATCATTACGCTCAATCCCTATGCGTTACACAGACTACTGATCATAGCCCGCTCGATATTAGCATCTCAGCCTTCATCGAATTTCCCCGCTCATAATCTAGAAGATTTCTCTACTAGACGGCAGTGTGCTTTAATTTCCTTTTATATAATAGGAAATAAAGAAATCCTACCAGGTGTCGTTTCTGGATTCAGTATTGTTATCACAAGAGTTTTTTATCTCTTGTTTCTGGAGGTTTATTTCCCTCATATCCAATTGGATTGGATTACGACCAGTCCATTCTGGTCCAGCTCAGCATATCTTTTCATCTGCGACATTACTCGTTAAGATGATGCGGTCTCTTGGAAGGATTATATTCTGCTATATAATAACAGGTTCACCTTCTATGCGTTGCCCCTGACTATAACTTTACTTACAGCCTTCGGTTCGGATTTGCGTTTCAGCATTCCCGTTTCATCCCGCATTCATAATCTAAAAAATTTCTTCTTTAGACGGCAAAGTGCTTGATTCGTTCAATACAGTTATCATAGTTATGATTTAAATCTAATTCCCAATATATAACACATCATATCCTAATTCTCTATAAACGGCATGTTTAATTTTATCTTGTTTGACTTTTTCTGCCTGAATTGCATCTTTCGGTCCTTTGTAAACTCTTGGATTACAATGCCAATAATCACCATGGACTTCGATTATTTTCTTTTTTAATAATACAAAGTCAGCAATAAATCCTCTAACCTTTACTTGTGCAGTATAGTGGATTCCCAGACCATTTAAAATTGCCTCTACTTCCCTTTCAATATAAGTAGAAACATCTTTAGTGAGACCCAATTCATTTGCCTTTGTATGAATTGCTTTAAATGTACGATTAAGATCTTTAGATAAGCAAATCATTAACCCCAAACGATAGTTTTTAACAAGATAATCAATTTCTTCTTCAGACCAATCAGATTTTTTATGATATTTCCTGAGTTCCATATAAGAAAGTTTTTTTATTACAGATTCTTTGGTTCGATTTAAAATACCACTGATCTCACCTTGAGATAATACAAGGTATTTTTCTCTCAGAAAATCTTCTTCTTCTCTTGTCCAAGGCCGTCTACCATTAATTTTTTCCTTAGTAGTTCTTATAGATTTGTGATTAGGACTTCTTAAATTATAATATGTTATCATTCGTTCAACAGTATAGTATGGTTTATTAATCAGTACAGCAATTTCTCTTGCTGTCTTTTTACCATAATTCTGTTTTAACACCTGAATTTCTTCGTCTGTCCATTTTCTCTTAATTCTTGAAATTGCCTCTTTTGATTTATAAAGGTTTAATTTTTCAGCTTTTCTTTCTATTGCTCCGACAGAACGATTTAATTCTTTTGCAAGTTGAGGATTAGATTTAACATTATAGTTAGACAGTAAGTAGTTTTCTTCGTCTATTGTCCAACGCTTCCCCACGATAACTCACTCCTAAGAGTTATTATGAACTATATAGCACTCTCTCACCAAACATCACTCCGACTTTTTCACGAATTTGGTTGATAAATACAGCAATTGTTTTTGATTTGTTGATTGCACCGGAAAGTTTACGAAGTGCTTGAGACATGAGGCGGGCCTGTAAACCAACGTGACTATCTCCCATTTCCCCTTCAATTTCAGCTTTTGGTACTAAGGCAGCAACAGAGTCAACTACGATCATGTCAACTGCGCCACTTCTAACTAATGCTTCAGCGATTTCTAGCGCCTGCTCCCCAGTATCTGGCTGAGATAACAGTAATTCATCAATGTTTACACCCAACTTTTGTGCGTACACTGGATCGAGCGCATGCTCGGCATCGATGAAAGCTGCTTGTCCACCTTTACGTTGTATTTCTGCAATTGCGTGTAATGCTACTGTTGTTTTACCAGATGATTCAGGCAGGATTGTTATACACAAGGCTTTTTATCCTTGCTTCTGGAGGTCACCCCCATTACCATATGTCTCTGGCAAACATATGGCTACAGCTGGTCCATTCCAACTCAGCTCAGCGTACATTTTCTCCCTCAGCATGACCTGGTAGGGTAGGGACACTCTTGCCAGGATTATATTCTATTTGTTAATAGGTTCACCTGGTACGCGTTACGGTGTTACGACTTTTTAATTTCGTAATTACCTCGGAATCGTCTCCTTCTTAGAGAGGTTTCCCGATTTTGCCCCTTTCCTCTTACTAGTTTCCCAGTAAGCGGGCGATTCCTGTTCTCATCTTAATGTAGATAATTCAGGACTGTTCACCATAAATCTCAATAATTCTACCTTTTGGATACCCTCCTACCCCAAGGGCAATATCTAAAGCAAGGGCACCACTGGATACTGTCGACACACGCTGCTCTGCTTGCTCACCTAGCTTCATGATTGAACCTTTACCAAATTGCTTTTCAATTTGGCGTAAGGCCATGTCAAGGGCTTGTTTGCGATCTGACATGTTAACCTCTCCTTCTTTTTAAATTCTTAAATTAAATCAATAGAGTTGTGACGGAGGAATCTCTACTTTTCCACCATTTCTATCTTAACGCTATTCTACCAATTTGCCAATAGTTTTGCAAACATTCGTTCGATATTTTACCAAGAAAAAATCCATCCGCTTCAATATGGTTGCGGATGGTAAATTTTTCAGCTTAACATATATTTATCTACGTTTCGGTCTTGGTTTCGCAGGTTCTAAATTAATACGGGCACCGTTAACTCGAGAGTATTTTAATCCTTCGTATACGAATGGAGCTACGTCTTGCGGTACTTCCATAAACGTAAAATTATCAAATATATCAATTTTACCAATAGACTTGGCCGGTATGCCCACTAGCTGAGCTACTTCCTCCGCTAGGATTTTTGGTGTTAAATCAACATTTCGACCTACGTTAATGAAAAATCTTGTCATTCCTTGCTGTGCTCCCGTATCGCCAAAATCATAGCCATCATCGTTTAAATCTTCATGGCTATAGAAAGCAAGTTTTAGTAGAGAAGTGATGATCTTATCTGGTGGATATTGCTCCAAAAGCTCACTTACTAAAGCATCATACAAGCCAGGCTCTTCGTCTTCACTTTCAATGAGATCTACTATCTGACCTTTCCACACATGCTGCTGTTTCTCCACAACTTCCTCAATGGACGGTAAGCGCTGGGATGGTATGTTCATTTTAATTTCTGCCTCAATGGAACGAAGATGCTTCATTTCTCGCGGTGTCACAAGGGTAACAGCAACCCCTTCACGACCTGCTCTCCCTGTACGACCAATCCGGTGTACATAACTTTCCGGATCTTGGGGAATATCATAGTTAATTACATGGGATACGTTTTCCACATCAATCCCCCGTGCGGCCACATCTGTGGCAATGAGAAATTCGATGGAAGAATCACGGAATTTCTTCATGACAAGATCACGTTGTGACTGAGTCAAGTCCCCGTGAAGTCCGTCTGCCATGTAACCTCTAGCTTGCAGGGCTTCTGTTAACTCTGCTACCCCTTTTTTCGTACGGCAAAATATAATCCCTAGACCAATTGTTTCACTGTCTATTACCCGGCATAAGGAATCTAATTTATTTTTTCCAACACTTTAAAATACACTTGGTTAATGGAAGGAGCCGTAACCTCCCCTTTACTGATGGTTACTTGCTTCGGCTTATTCATGTATTTGTTAGATAGCTTCCTAATTGGCGGAGGCATTGTGGCAGAGAAAAGCAATGTTTGACGTTCTACGTTCACTTGCTGAAGTATTTTCTCAATGTCGTCAATGAAGCCCATATCGAGCATTTCGTCTGCCTCGTCTAATATAAGCGTGTGAACTTTACTAAGCTGTAATGTACCTCTGCTTAAATGGTCGAGAATCCTCCCAGGTGTCCCTACAACTATTTGTACGCCACGCTTCAACGCTTTGATTTGGTGACCAATGGATTGACCACCATAGATAGGTACAATTTGCAGCCTTTTATATCTTGCCAACTTTTGCAGTTCACCTGAAACTTGAATAGCCAATTCTCGTGTTGGCGTTAAAATTAAAGATTGCACATGACGTTGCTCCGTAACATGTTCAATTAACGGAATGCCAAATGCAGCCGTTTTTCCTGTTCCTGTTTGCGCTTGTCCAATAACATCTAGTTTCTTTAAGATCTCTGGAATAACTTTTTCCTGAATGGGAGATGGGGCTTCAAAGCCCATATCCTTGATGGCACGTCTTATATCATCTGAAATTTGAAAATCGTCAAATCTTAACATTTATTCATCCACCTTCTTTATTTCCTTTCGAATCCATTGTAACAGAAAATAGGCTCCATACTTAGCAGAACGGCTTCGAATATTATTTCGGCTCCCTGCAAGTTGGATCATATACCCTTTTGTTTCAAGTTGGGAAGAGATTCCAATATAAACGAGGCCAGGTTTTTTTCCTTCTAATGGGTCAGGCCCTGCCACACCAGTAAAACTTATGCCAAAGTCTGTCTTCCCCTGTTCCCTAATTTTAAATGCCATTTCTTTGGCACACGTGAGGCTAACGGCCCCTTCTTCTATTAATATTTCTTCCTTTACCCCTAATGGTTCTTCCTTCATATCATTAGCGTAGCTGATTACTCCCCCTGAGAACACACTGCCTGCTCCAGGGATACTTATTATTTCACTTGCAAATAGACCCCCTGTAATACTTTCAGCACTGGACAATGTATATCCCTGTTGGTTTAACAGGTGAACTAGCATATGGTAGATAGAGTTCTCCCCTGTACCATAAAAGTAGTCCCCTACCCTTTGAAGAATTTTTGCTGCTGTTTCGTCTAATAGCTGTTCGTTAGTAACTTCGTTCTCTCCTTTTACTGTTAGGCGGAGCGTCACTTCTCCATCAGATGCCAGTGGTGCAATGGTCGGGTTTGTTTGGCTTTCCAATAGATCGTCCAGCTTTTCCGCTAATTGTGATTCACCAATATCAAAAAAACGGAGAACACGGGATTGAATAAAAGCCTTTTCCCCTAGTTGGGAAGTTAAATAGGGGATCACATACGTTTCAAACATTGGCTTTAGTTCGCTTGGTGGACCTGGAAGCATGATAAATTGTGTTTGCGGGTCCTCTCCTTTAATGGCTAACCCACAAGCTAGCCCATGATCATTTGGGAAAACATGAGACCCTTCCAGAATTAACGCCTGTTTACGGTTGTTTTCCGTCATTTCCCTGTTTCTTTGCTGGAAATATTCATTTATCTTCATCTCTGTTCCTTCATCATAAACGAGGTTTTTATGGAGGAACTTCCCGACCGTTTCTTTTGTTAAATCATCTTTCGTAGGACCTAATCCACCTGTAATAATAACTAGATCTGATCGGTTACAGGCTACTGCCAAAACTTCAGACAGTCTTTTTTCGTTATCACCAACAACGGCATGGTGATATACATTAATTCCAATATTTGATAATTGTTTTGATAAATATGTAGCGTTCGAATTGACAATTTGCCCTAATAAAAGCTCAGAGCCTACTGCAATAATTTCTCCATTCAACTGAAAACATCCTTCCAAATAAATACAATCATTTAATTAGCACATGCCTATTTTTTATAAAATAATCTACTCCTGACAAGATCGTTAATAAGACTGCTACATAAATCATGATCGTAGAAAAAGGTATGCCTACCCATTCGAAAATCATGTTATGAAGCATCACCGCGGAAGCAGCCACGATCTGACTGACAGTCTTCCACTTCCCCCAAATACTTGCGGCAATAACATTTCCTTCACCTGAGGCTACTAACCGGAGGCCCGTAACGGCAAATTCTCTGCTCAGGATAATGATGGCTGCCCATGCTGGGAATAAATCTAACCCAACTAAAGAAATAAAAGCAGCAGTTATAAGCAATTTATCTGCTAACGGGTCTAAAAACTTGCCCATATTAGTTACTAAGTTATACTTACGAGCATAGAAGCCGTCCAGCCAATCGGTGGCTGCTGCAAGAATAAATACTATAGCAGCAACGAAATGTTGGGTTGGTATTACTGCACCAAATAAATAAAGAATTTCCCCAAGAAAAAGGAATGAGTAAAAAAAATCATAAAAACGGGAATAAGCAAAATTCTTGAGATGGTAATTTGATTAGGTACGTTCACCGTAATCCCCCTTACACCATGTTATGTAAAAAATGCATGATCGTTAGAAACATACATAAGCTTTTTCAATTTTACCAAAATCAAACACATAATGCGAATGGTATCTCTAATGTTATAATTTTCTTACATTAGCAAATTCAGTAGTTTTTATATTTTGGTAAACTCACTGCAAAAAAAAGGTGTTCCAATAGTGGTTAGTAACCACACATTGGGACACCTTCGCTACTTGCTTCGAAAATTCTCATCATTCCGTTTCACTTAATGGCTCAAAATCAATAATAATATATTGTCTAGTATTATCAATTTCATACTCGATTGGTTCATCGTTGACGAAGATAGTTAGTGCAGGCACAAATCCGATATTAAAAATAACTTGTGTTTGATCACTAAAATCAAACGTTTCTTCGTCTCCATCACTATAGGTATTTTCATGTATTACTTGATTATCAGCATCTCGAAGTTGTATCCAGCTACTACCTGAAAACTCCATTCTAACTGTGAAATCGTCGGTGTTAGACAATACATAATAGGAATGATAGGGATTTTCCGTTCGATCAAAGGCTATAATTTGTTCAGGTTCCGGTTCTGGCTCCGGCTCCGGTTCAGGTTCTGGTTCAGGCTCTGGCTCTGGCTCATCCGTTTCCGAATCAATATCCGTGTCTGGCATATCAAATTGAGGGTCACTTTGTTGATCTTCCCTCGAAACAGCATTAGATTCATCGTCTGTCCCTTGATTAATGTACCACATACCACCGGTTATTAATAAAATAAATAGGACGACAATAACTGTTGGCAGCAAAGAAGCAAATTTTGATTTTTTCTTTACCCCTTTTGGCTTTGAACGATTGACTCGTGGCGGTAGAACGGCAGCTTCCCGTTTCGGTTTAGGAAGTTCGTCACTGTGTTCTTCAAAAAGCAAATCAGGGTGTATCCCAACTGCCTCTGCATAGCTCTTTACAAATGCACGGGCATAAAAAATCACCTGGTAAGCGGGAGAAGTCACCTTCTTCAATTGCCACTAAATAACGTTTTTGAATCTTCGTTATCTTTTGCAAGTCATCTAATGTATATCCTTTTTCTTCTCTTGCATTTTTAAGTCGTATACCTAATTCTGACAATGATAACACCTACCAAACTTAGCTAATATCAAAGGATGAGAAGCCTGAATCTACCGCTTCGTATGTTATTTTCTCACCCTCTTCAGTCCTCAGCTCTATTATATAATCAAAATCATCTAAAGAGTACTCTGTTTCTCTCACAAAAATATCTGGATGCTCCACCACTTTTGTTGCAGGTAGTCGCATAATATCACTAACAAGCATTTGATGACGCTCTGACGCACGCATGGTGGAAACAATACCGTCAATTATATATATATGACCTTCAGACAACTCGTCATCTGCCAACTGGCTACGAATCGTCTGCCTTAATAACGTGGATGACAGAAAGGACCATCGCTTACTTGCACAAACACTGGCAGCAACGATTGACTCTGTTTTGCCTACTCGAGGCATTCCACGAATACCTATTAGCCTGTGACCCTCTTTTTTAAAGAGCTCTGCCATAAAGTCCACCAACAACCCTAACTCATCCCTTACAAAACGGAATAGCTTCTTCTCGTCTTCGTCTCTTTCAATATATCTCCCGTGCCGGACTGCCAATCGATCCCTAGTTTCGGCTCCCTTATTTTAAGTAAAGAAATAACGTCCATTGATTCTAAAATATATTTTAAACGCAAAATCGATTCTTCATCCTGGCATTTGATTAACATACCTCTTCTCATATGTTCAACACCATTGATGGTAACAATATTAATGCGTAGCATACCGAGCAAGGAAGCTATTTCACCAAGAAGGCCTGGCCGATTCTTATTAATTTGATATTCTAAATACCATTCTTTCTCCTCCATCGTTCAACCCCTTCCTTATGTATTCCCCAACTTTCTCTCTATTAATGTAACTCATACTAATCATAATTGATTTTTTTCGGGATTAAAAGAGATTTGTTAACCGTAATGAAAAAAGCACCCTTTTCACCCATTTAAGCTATCTTACAACATAAAAATAGAGTGGATTACCTGTTATGAAGTAGAAAAAGTGCCGCAAGGCGGCACTTTTTCTGTCTTCTTATTTTTGTTGAACAAGCTTTACCATCATGTTGGCAATTGCATGTTGCTCTTCCTCAGATGCTACATGCCATAAATCTGCCAAAACTTTTTCTTGTTCATTTTTAGGGTCAACTTGTTCAGCTAAGTATTCGCCTACTTGGTAAGCAACATCAGAAATAACCTGATTATTCATACCTTCACTCTTTGCTTGATCCAAACGATTTCCTAAAAAGTCTTTCCACTGTTGCCAATTATCTAGAACTGACATGGATGAATTCCTCCTTGTGATCAAATTCGTACATAGTTTTTCACCACAAGGGAATTTTATGCGTTTTGGAACATAGGAAATGTTTCTTTATAAAAAAAAATATGGGTATCCCTTTTGCTCAGAATGAGATCCTTATTTAAGTATTGAAGTGTTGATGAGATCGAAACGAACGAGACTCCTCGAAAATGCTCACACATTTTCTTCGTGCGTGGGCTATTTCGAGGAAGTATCTCAAAGTCCTGCGGGAAAAGCAACAGCTAAGAGCATATGCTTCATGAATAGGCTACGATTTGTCTCGACGCATAAACTACAAAGCGATGCTTGCAGAGGAAGAGACAGAAGACCCCGCAGGGAAAAAGAGTGGCAATGGCTTCGCTCGTTGCACGTCAGCTTTGAGAAGAGCACTCAAATCTGACATCAAAAACATGCAACGGCTACGCACATTGCTACGTCTACTGAAACGGCGAAAAACATGCCTTTTCAGTAGACTCCGAGGAGGCTGAGGCGTTGCCCGCGGAAAGCGAGTTCGAGAAGATCTCATCAACACGTCACCTGATAAAGTTTTAATGATTCTGAAGCTAGTAAGATACTCGTATAAAAAAATTGTTTAACAGTACCAAGCGCCGTTAACGGAAATAATTTGACCGTTGATGTAACTGGCATCATTTGAGGATAAAAAAGATACAGTGCCTGCAACATCCTCTGGTGTCCCAATTCTGCCGGCAGGTATATCATCTACAACAGCTTTCATTTCCTCTTGCGTATAGTGGTCCAGCATAGACGTAGCCACTGCGCCTGGTGCAACACCATTGACCTGGATATTGCTAGGAGCAACCTCCTTAGCTAATGCTTTAACAAATGTATTTAAGCCACCTTTTATGGTGGAATAAACCACTTCACAAGAAGCACCTGACAGGCCCCAAATGGAAGAAATAACAATGATTTTTCCACACTTTTTCCGTACCATATCCGGGAGGAAGGATTGGGCAATTAAGAGGGGCGTTGTAACTCCCACGGCTAATTCTTCCTCCAACTGCTTCTGCCCCATGTCAGTAAAAAGACCAACAGGAGAAGTTCCGCTATTTAATACGAGAACATCTGGTTTAACTGCTAAGTGGTTAATCCTTGTCACCGTTTCCGCTGTCTTTGCAAAATCCCCATGAAAAAGCTGGCAGTCTACTTTATGGCGTTCTATTATGTTCTTTGCTAAAGCCTCTGCTCTCTCCTTGTTCCGGTTATAGTGGAGTATAAGATGGAAGCCATCCATCGCTAACCTTTCTGCAATGGCTCCACCAATTCCACCACTTGCTCCTGTAATGAAAGCCAGCTTTTTCCCGTTCATCTCGTTATTCTCCCTTTGGTGTAATTAAGCAATAACTCATTTGTGTGTCTGTTAAAAAGTGATCGTGAAAAGACTGTTTTAGTTCTTCTATTTTTAGGCTCTCGAGAACTGGAATTACATGAAACAAATCCATATTGTTAAATTTGTATCGTGTAAATTGATTGGCGATATATTCTGGTGAATTTAGTGATCGGAGAAAGTATCCGATTTTTTCTTCCTAATACCCTCCATCAGTTGTTCATCCAGAGGGGAGTCCGTAAAGGTTTCCACCATTTCCTTTATTCTCGCCGTCAGTTCTTTCGGTTTATCTGTATCTCCTCCAATAACGGAGAAGCCATAACCATGTTCTCCAGAATAATCAAAGGAAAAGGAATCATCAATTAACCCTTCCTCATACAGCTTCTGGTAGTTTTCCGAACTCTGACCAAACATCATTTCTAAAAGTAGTTGAATTGACAATTCATGTTTAAGGAGCTCTTCGCCCTGCAAATCAGTATTACTATCCTTAAATCCCACGAGACATTTGCCCGTATTTACATTCATAGGTAGAATGAGTTCCTTTTCAGCGACTTCCGTTTGTTCTGTGTCAAAGAATCGTCGAATCTCAGTTGGCTCTGCAAATTGTTTTTTTCCTTGATTTTCTCTAATGATTTTCATCGTTTCATCAGGCTCAATATTTCCTACTACAAAAAACACCATATTGCTCGGATGATAAAATGTTTCGTAACAGGTGTACAACATGTCACTCGTTATTTTATAGATCGATTCAACCGTTCCAGCAATATCAATCTTAACAGGATGTGTTTTATACATGGTTCGTATTAAACCAAAGTAATTTTGCCAATCAGGATTATCGTCGTACATTTTTATTTCTTGTTCAATAATCCCCTTTTCCTTTTCCACCGATTCATCAGTAAAATAAGGTTTCTGCACGAAATCCAGTAATGTTTCCAAGTTTTCCTTTATATTCATTGTACTGGAAAATAAATATGCAGTTCTTGTAAAGCTTGTAAAGGCATTTGCCGATGCTCCTTGCTTACTGAAAAGCTGGAACACGTCTCCATCTTCATCTTCAAAAAGCTTGTGCTCCAGGAAATGGGCAATACCATCAGGTACCTGAACTGCTTCCTCTTTTCCTAATGGGACAAAATGATTATCTATGGAACCATATTTCGTTGTAAAGGTGGCAAACGTTTTATTAAACCCTTGTTTTGGCAGGATATATACATTCAGTCCATTCGGTAATTCCTCATGATATAGCGTTTCCTGCAATTGGTCGAAGGTCACTTTATTCATGTTGATCTGCCTCCTTTCCCTTTAAGAAATAAACCGTATCTAACTGAACTTTATTTGCCACTCGCACAATATCTTCTTTTTTCACTTGTTCAATAAGCTCTAACCATTCATTTATTGGACGGGGCTTTTTTGACAAGACGTTATGGTACTCCAGTTCAATTTTCCCCCTTGGAACATCCATCGTTTCTAGGAGCTGGTTTTTGAAGACAGCCTTTGTTTGTTCAAGATCTGCTTCGGAAAAATCTCCTGCTTTCATTGCTTCCATTTGTTCAAAAATGATTTTTGTTGCTGCATCAAACTTTGTACTTTCTATCCCTGCCATAACAATTAGAAGTCCTTTATGACTTTCTACTCTCGAGGCAGCATAATAAGCAAGGCTCGCTTTTTCCCTTACATTAATAAACAATTTGGAATGGGAAAAACCACCGAACACACCGTTAAACAATTGCAGTGCAAAGTAATCGTCATCTTCATATGTGACATTTGTACGATATCCAATATGGAGTTTTCCTTGCTGAATGTCTTGTTCTTCGATTATTTCGCGAGGTTGTTTTTCTTTCTTTTCCTGGCTCCCATCCACTACTTCAGTTTCGTCTCTCTGAAGATTAGCCAAACTGCCAAAATAGTTGGAGATAATCGGCTCTAGTTCTTTTTTCATCAACATCGCCTACGATGAATAAATCCATCTGATCCTTGGTTAAAGCTTGTTTATAATAATCATATAAGACTTTCTCATCGATTGAAGGCAGTGCCTCCTCTTCTCCAAGTACAAACAACCCAAAAGCTTCATCTTCACACATTTCTTCCGTTAACCGCTTGTTGGCATACCTCATTTTGTCGTCAAAAACAGAAGCGAGCTTTTGTTTTAGGGTTCGCTTTTCTCCGTCAACAATACTTTTGTCAAATGCCTCCCCTGAAACTTTCGGAGATAATAATACGGAGGCAAACAAAGCCAATCCACGTTCAAATAAAGGACGATTATCCGTTAAAAATTTCTCGTTTGCCACTTCCATTCGAAAGGACATAAGATGAAACTCACCTTTTTTCGATACATCCACATTTAAAGCAGCGCCGTATAAACTATCTAGCTCTTTTCTAATTTCTTGTCTTGTTGGATAATCCTTCGTTCCACTTTGTAATACATAAGGAAGAAGTGCTCTTTTAGTCACAGTCTCCTTCGTTAGTGGTGAACGCATATGCAAAAATATTGTATTTGTTTTATACGTTTTCGAAGGTAATACATGAATATTGAGTGGTCCAACTTTCAAGTTAATCCCTCCTTCATTTCCTACCATTATCATACCTATTCCCATTTAAGTTTATGTTTAGGAATACTTTAGTAATTTGATTTTATCGAAAAAAGGGAATAAAATGCAAAGAAATAAGAAATATATGCCAATTTTTTCATCATATTTTATAAAAAAGGCTGTCCCATGGTAATGTTTCATACCATTTGAGACAGCCTTACCTTTAGATACGCTTGCGTAAAACATGAAATTTAAACTTATCAGCTCGGAAATAATTTATGGAGTACAAAATGGGTCGTTCTTTTTCGTCAAAATGCATTTGCTTTAAAGAAAGAAGAGCAGTTTCTGGTTCACATTGCAAGATTTCAGAGACGGTATCGTGATAACCTAACGGCTCAATTTGTGTAAAAGCATAAGCAATGGATGTCCCAGACTCTTCTAACTGCTCAAATATAGATTGATGCTGATGAGAAACGTACTCAGGCAAAAACTCCTTTGGAATTTTATCTAAACAATAAACAACAGGCTCTCCGTCGGCTGTTCTAACCCGTTCAATCATTAACAGTTCCGTAAGATGTTCCTTTTGGAATTTATGCTTATCCTCTTCCGTTGCCTCAATAAATGCGGAAGACATAAAGATCGTCCCAGGTTTTTTATTGCTCCTTTGAATCATGTCCGTAATACTGAATAATTCTTCAATACCAGATGAAAACAAGGGCTTTGCATTAATGAAAGTCCCTACCCCATGGCGGCGAATGATAACACTTTCGTCCTCAAGCATGCGTAAAGCTTCCCGTAATGTGGCACGACTTACTCCTAAAAGCTTCGATAATTGAAATTCCGACGGGAGCCTTTCACCAACCTCATAAACACCATTATCAATATCCTCTTTTATTTTATCCATCACTTGAGGATATAGGGGACGACTATCCGATTTGATCATTATAAGTATTCCTCCTGCCTGCCCTAGTGATTAGAAACTTCATGGTCCTCTGCTTTAGCCACAAGTACTTCTCTTGGCTTACTACCTTCATAAGGACCAACAATTCCCCGTGCTTCCATCTCATCAATAAGTCTGGCCGCTCGGGTGTAGCCGATTCGGAATCGACGTTGAAGCATGGATACAGAAGCCGTTTGCATTTCTGCTACTAGCTGAACAGCATCATCATATAACTCATCATCAACTTCATGGGAAGTAATATCTTCTTCCCCTTCCTTAGGCATCATTTCTTCTGCATATTGAGCCTTTTGCTGCTCAATACAATGGTTAACCACTCTCTCTACCTCATCATCAGAAAGAAAAGCTCCTTGAATTCGCGTAGCTTTATTGGCACCTACTGGCAGAAATAACATATCTCCTCGTCCTAATAACTTTTCTGCCCCATTACCATCTAAAATAGTTCTGGAATCTGTGGAACTAGAGACACCAAAGGCAATTCGCGATGGTATATTTGCTTTTATTACTCCTGTTATTACATCCACAGACGGCCTTTGAGTGGCAATAATTAAATGAATACCAGACGCCCTTGCCATCTGGGCCAATCTAGTGATGGAGTCTTCCACATCAGAAGAAGCAACCATCATTAAATCTGCAAGCTCGTCCACTATAACAACAATGTAAGGTAATGGCTGATGGTGATCCTTTTCCTCTAATTTTTCGTTTTCCCGTTTTACATAGGCATTATAGCCTTCAATATTCCGCGTTCCAGAATAAGCGAAAAGTTCATATCTTCGTTCCATCTCGTTTACAACTTTTTTTCAAAGCCTGTGAGGCTTTTTTCGGATCTGTAACTACTGGTGATAAAAGATGAGGAATGCCATTATATACATTAAGCTCCACCATCTTAGGATCTATCATCATCAGTTTCACTTCATGTGGTTTACTTCTCATTAATATACTTACAATGATTCCGTTAATACATACGCTTTTTCCACTTCCAGTTGCACCTGCAACTAAGACATGGGGCATTTTGTTTAATTCGGCAATCACGGCGTCGCCTGAAATATCCCTGCCAAGACCGATTGCCAGTTTATTATCTTTTTCTAACATAACTTGCGATTCCAGTACTTCCCTTAAGGTTACGAGAGCTACCTCCTGGTTTGGCACTTCTATCCCTATCGCTGATTTGCCTGGAATTGGGGCTTCCATTCGAATGTCCTTGGCTGCAAGGGCTAGGGCAAGGTCATCTGTTAAGTTGACTATTTTACTTACCTTCACCCCTACATTTGGGTATACTTCATATTTAGTAACAGACGGGCCTAAATGAACTTTTGTGACCTTTGCACTCACCCCAAAGCTTTCTAGAGTTCTCTCTAGCTTCCTGGCGTTTTTCGAAAGCATGGAATGCTCTCTACTCTGATTGGCCTTCGTTGGACTTGATAACAAGTCCAATGGGGGAATCTCGTAAAATTCATTTTCTTTCGCACTGACAACAAGAGAGGTTGTAGCATTAGCTTCCTCAGGCTCCTTTTCCCTCTCACTTGTTTTCTTCTTTGACTTCTCCTTTGAAGAAATACCAACTAATGCAGAGGATTCAACATCAATAACCTCTGCTCCACCCTTTGTTTCTTCCCCATAGGCTTTAGTAGAAAAATCATAGATAATAGGCTCTTCCTCTTCTGTGATAAGAGGCTCCTTGTATTCAATAACAGTTTGTTCTCGTTCCGGCTGCTTCTCTTTCTTTTCCCATTTTAGTTTTTTTGACGGCGCTGACCATTTCCTCCCATTGGCTTTTAAGCCAAGCCCCCAACCGGTTCATAAAAGATGCTGAGCTGTCTCCACCCTTTTTCAATACATCCATAAAAGATTTCCCTGTAATTATGACAATAGAAGTTAGTATAAGTCCAATAGCAAAAATGATTGTTCCTCCAGATGAAAATAAAAAGTGACTCAAAGCAAATCCTAATGCACCGATCATACCGCCACCGATTTCCGTAATTGCAGCGTCTCCCCGTAATTGAAGCCAATACAAATGCCATGTGTTACGAATGACAGAATGGTCCACAAATTCCGCATATTGAGCAAGCTCCCTAAATAAATAAACATGACTCCATAGGGCTATGGAAAAAACCAATAAATAAAAACCACAGAGTCTACGAGTCCATAGGAAAGGAATCTGTCTTTTTACCATCAAGTATAGGGCGAAGATAAACAATCCAATAGTTAAAATAATATGAAAATCCCCTAAGAAAAACCGAAATAAATAAACGAGACCTTCTCCAACAATACCTAATCTGGCAAAAGTCACCAAAGCAACAATTAGTAAAAATAAACCTACTAATTCATATGTAAGTTGTGTTTTCCATTTTTCCTGTTTCTTTCTACGTTTACGAGCCATTATGATCACCTCTATGTTAATGTCTAAATGGAACAGCAGCCGAACAAAAACGGCTGCTGTATGTCCATTAGACGAACGAATGTTTTCATAATTATAGCATATATGACCCGTGTTTTTCCATAGAAGGTGATACTCTTTTTCCTAAAGCTGAAAATATTGACCAGGAGTATATCGTTGATCCATATAGAGATTAGGGTCTGTAGAGAGTAGACGGACAATTCGATAATTAACGCCCCCCATGTCTCCTTCTTCCCGCTCCAACACTAGTTGCCCCCCTGGAATGTCTACTAACTGTTGTTTCGTAAAATCCTGTTCATTTACAGGAAACATGGTTTCTTGAGATTGATACGTGTAAAGAATCATTGGATCACATCCTCAGAAGGTCCCTTTTTAGTTTCTTCTATTAACTCATTCAGTTTTTTAATAGCCTGTCCAATACCACCTAATTCATTAATAATGCCAAAAGAAACTGCATCCTTCCCAACTACATTACTTCCAATATCTCTTGTTAAATTACCCTTTGATAGCATAAGTTCTTTAAAGCTTTCCTCAGAAATATTAGAATGCCTTGTTACAAAACTGACTACCCTATCTTGCATTTTATCTAAGTACTCAAACGTTTGTGGAACACCAATTACAAGTCCAGTTAAACGCACAGGATGAATAGTCATGGTTGCTGACTCTGCAATAAACGAGTAATTGGATGCTACAGCGATGGGAACTCCAATGGAATGCCCGCCTCCCAACACCAATGTTACAGTAGGTTTTGACATGGAAGAGATCATTTCCGCGAGAGCA
Organism: Bacillus sp. (in: firmicutes); assembly: GCA_021208645.1. GTDB lineage: Bacteria > Bacillota > Bacilli > Bacillales > Salisediminibacteriaceae > Evansella. The sequence continues at coordinate 17,374 of JAJOJL010000147.1, forward strand.
AGCCCCGCCTCTACATCTCCACCTACGGTATTTAAGATAATAAGTAACCCTTCTATTTTAGGGTTTTGTTCTGCAGCTACGAGTTGAGGAATAATATGTTCATATTTTGTTGTTTTATTTTGTGGTGGCAATTGTACATGTCCTTCTATTTGTCCGATGATTGTAAGCACATGTATATTTGACTGCTCCATTTGCGGAACATTCGTTTGCCCCAACTCCTTTATTTTTTCTATAATACCTGATCCCTTCTCTTCTTTTCCATCTTGGCTTGGGTTTTGTGGTGCTGATTGGGAATTTGACATTTCACTCATACTGACACTCCTTTCAATTATAGTATGGAGTGATCATTTCTAATTCATGCAAAAAAGAGAAGGGACAGCTTTCATTTTTCACAGCTGTCCCTTCTACTATTTATTTTGTATTCATTATCTTAGCTAATTCATTTCTTTCTAGTGAGGTTAGTGGGAGTAATGGAAGTCTTACCCCACCAACATCAAGCCCTTTTAATTGCAAGGCTGTCTTAATTGGTGTTGGGTTCGGTGCCATAAACACACCCTTCACAATAGGAAGTAATTTCTGATGAATTTTTGCCGCTTCACGATGATTGCCTGTTTCAAAAGCCTGAATCATTGCTTGGATCTCATTGCCAACAATATGACTCACTACAGAAACAACACCAACTCCACCAATGGCCAAGACTGGTAGTGTGAAGGAGTCATCCCCTGAGTAGAGAAGAAAGTCATCGGCTGTATTGGCGATGATTGTTGTCATTTGATCTAAATTACCACTAGCTTCTTTGACTGCAACAATATTCTTTATTTCTGATAAGGCAATTACCGTGCTTGCTTCAATATTTGAGACTGTTCTCCCAGGAACATTATAGATCATAACAGGCAACGATGTTTTTTCAGCAATTGTCTTAAAGTGTTCATATAAACCCTGTTGTGTAGGTTTATTGTAGTATGGTGCAACGAGCATAACACTGTCCACACCAATTTGTTCTGCTTTACGAGTTAACTCAACAGAGGCATACGTATTATTAGATCCTGTACCAGCAATCACAGGTATCCTACCATTGACTACTTTAACAACATGCTTAAATAACGCCAGTTTTTCTTCATTGGACAAGGTCGGTGATTCCCCTGTTGTCCCAGAAACAACGACCGCATCTGTACCAGTTTCCATCAAGTATTCCAGTAGTTTCGTTGTTTTCTGAAAATCAACATTACCCTTGGAATCGAAGGGTGTAACCATAGCGGTAACGACTCGACCAAAATTCATTTCAAACCTCTCCTTCTACCTTATCTTGATTCACTTAAAAACATTTCATGGAGAGCATTAACGGCGTTAATCATGTCCTCTCCCCTTACTAATACCCAAATAGTCGTATGAGAATCAGCTGATTGGAGAATTGGAATGTTTTTACTGATTAACGCTTCTACAATTCGCGAAGTTACCCCAGGGACGCCTGTCATCCCTGCGCCTACGGCAGAAACCTTTGCACAATGCTTTAATAATTGCGGTTGAAAATTCATTTCTTCAAGGATTGCTTCTGCTTTATCTGACACATCATCATCAACAGTATAAACTACTCCCATTGGATGAATATTTATAAAATCGACGGAGATTCCTGCGTTCGCCATCGCTTTAAAGACTTTCGATTGTAGGTCGTAATTTCCATCTTCAGAGAACACTTTGATTTGTGTAACATTACTGACATGAGCGATACCAGTAATGAGTCTTTCCTCCACTTCTCTTCCTGCTGTCTCTGACGTGCTCGAAGTAATTAATGTTCCCTTTTCTTTTGATGACGTAGAACGAATGCGAATGGGTACTTTCGCCTGCATGGCTACTTCAACTGCACGGGGATGGATAACTTTTGCCCCTTGATAGGCCAAATTGCAAATCTCGTTGTAGGTTAATACATTCAACGGTTTTGCCGTTTCTACAATACGAGGGTCGGCTGTCATGACACCTTCCACATCGGTGAAAATATCAACAACCTCAGCAGCGAGAGCAGCCCCTAACGCGGTGGCTGATGTATCACTTCCACCTCTGCCTAACGTAGCAGTTGTCTCTTTTGGTGTTCGCCCTTGAAAGCCAGTAACAACAATAACATCGTGGCTTTCTAATTCCTTTAATAAATCATTTACTTTCATTTCAAGGATTTTTGCATTAGTATAATCCTCATTTGTCCTAAAACCAGCCTCGGCACCTGTCATTGCTAACGCCTTGAGGCCTTTTTCATTTAACAGGTTGGAAAATACGACAGATGAGATTGTTTCTCCACAAGATGCTAGTAAGTCAAGTTCTCTTTTCGATACATGACCTTTACTGCCATTGACCAAACTTAACAATGTATCTGTTGCATACGGATCTCCACTTCGACCCATGGCAGATACAACAACAACGACCTTATAGCCCTCTTTGACCGCATCTAATACATGTTCAGCAGCTTGCTCACGTGTTTCTTGATTTTTAACGGATGTTCCTCCAAATTTCTGGACTACGATTTTCATCTTTTTATCTCATCACCTTTGAACAAAATGTTTCGAGCAAAAGAACAAATCAAATTATAGTTGTGTACTTCTTAGTTTTTCAATAATCCTAACTTCTCCAGTGAGAAGGCAATTTGTACAGAGTTAAGTGCTGCTCCTTTTAAGAGGTTATCAGCAACTACCCACATGTGGAAGCCTGTGGAAACATCTAAATCCTTTCTCACTCTACCTACAAACACATCATCTTTACCAGCGGCATCGATCGCCATTGGGTATTCTTGTTGTGTCGTATCATCTTGTAAAGTCAAACCTGGTGCTTCCTTTAATGCTTCTTTAATGTCTGTTACGGAAACATTATCTTTCTCAACTTCAATATAAACAGATTCAGAGTGTCCTGTTTCAATTGGCAGACGGACACAAGTAGCAGCTACATGAAGTTCTTCATTATGCATGATTTTCTTTGTTTCATTAATCATTTTCATCTCTTCAAATGTAAAACCATTTTCTTGGAATAGGTCAATTTGTGGGATAGCGTTAAAAGCAATTTGATAATGCTTTTTATCTCCACCGACTGGAAGGATTTCTGTTGTTACTTCCTCGTCATTCATTACCTGCTTTGATTGCATATACATTTCATCGATCGCTTCCGCACCTGCACCAGAAACTGCTTGGTACGTAGAAACTAACACTTTCTTTAATCCAAATGCTTTTCTGATAGGCTCCAATGCTACTACCATTGAATCGTGGAGCAGTTTGGATTGGCAATGATCCCTTGGTGATTCTTTAAATCCTCTTCATTTACTTCAGGTACAACAAGAGGAATCTCTGGATCCATACGGAATGCGCTTGTATTATCTACAACGATGGCACCTCGTTTAACTGCTTCAGGTGCAAGTGCCTTTGAAACGGACCCACCAGCACTGAATAAAGCCAACTGAATCCCTTCAAAAGCTTCAGGAGTTGCTTCCTGAATCGTAATTTCTTCCCCTCTAAAAACTACCTTTTTACCTGCTGAACGCTTTGATGAAAGGGGCAAAAGGGATGCAACGGGAAAGTTTAATCTCTCTAAAGTTTTAAGCATTTGCTGGCCAACAGCACCTGTTGCTCCAACGACTGCAATTCGATATCCTGTTTGATTCATAACAAAAATTCTCCCTTCAATAGTACGATAAATATTTTGTTGAAAACTAATACTGCAACGATATATTTTGCTTGATCACATTTGTCAATTTCAATCCAAGTATTGAATCTAACCCTTCCCACACGTAAGGGTTAGGATGCTTTGAAAAAAGACACACGTAGCCAAGGTAGCAGATACCTTAACTACGGTTATTGCAGATACAAGCAAGATAGTATCATCTTACACCATATCTTTATTTTAACAAGAGTTACTGCTTTTTTCACTAATCTTTATATCTTTCTATTAAAACTGGTTGCAGTTGTTCGTGATTTAATGCTGCTTTTAATGCATCAGGAAGCTTTGACATATCTGCTACGAGAGAGTTAGGCTTCTTAAACGGATGATCCTGACCAAATGGAACAAAATATATATTCTTTGTTGCCATGAGCTTCATTATATTTACTCCGTTAAGCCCTAAAGCATCGTTTGTTGAGATGCCTAATAATACAGGTCGCCCTGTTCTTAGGGTTGCCTTTGCTCCCATGAGTACTGGAGAGTCTGTGAGGGCATTAGCCAATTTACTCGTTGAATTACCGGTCATGGGTGCAATAATCATACAGTCTAATGGAGTAACTGGCCCGAATGGCTCTGCTTTAGGAATGGTATCAACAATTGGTTCATCGGTAATGCTCTGAATTCTCTCCAGCCAATCAGCACTTTTTCCAAATTTTGAATCAGTGTTTTGCACAGTGTAGCTAACAAAAGGCGTTACACGTGCTCCTTCGTTTACCAGTTGTTCCATCACTGGCATTACTTCCTCATAGGTACAATGGGATCCAGTTAAACCGAAGCCAATATGTTTCCCCTTAAGTGACATTTTAATTTCTTCCTCCTTTTATTTCTCTCCATTCCTCTTGAAGCAATGTAGTTAATACTCCTGCTATTATTTGACCTGCAGTTTTTGGTGCCACGATCCCAGGTAAACCTAGAGCTAAGAGGGCTTTTATTCCCCTCTTTTCTGCATACCTAAAATCTGTTCCCCCTGGCTTTGAGGCTAAGTCAACTACTAATGCATGGGGCAACATTTTTGATAATACATTTGCCGTAACTACCGGAGCAGGAATGGTATTAATTACAACATCCACCTCCTGCACATAGTTTTTTAGTTCCTTTACAGGGAAGCTGTCTAAATGCATTTCAAAGGCACGCGCACGAAGCTCAGGTTCATCAGCAGCTACTTTTACATTTGCTCCCAAGTTCTGAAACGTCCTTGCAACAGTTGTTCCTACCCTGCCAAAACCTGTTACAATTACTTGAGAATCATGTATTGTTATATCCGTGTTTTGAATGACAATCATTATTGTACCTTCAGCAGTTGGAATGGAGTTATAAATAGCTACATCGTCTCTTTCTACCAGTTCAACTAAACGACGCCCAGCATTCTTTGCCATTTCTTTTAATCGTTCATTGGAGATTCCTGTATAAATGACAGCATGATTTTTCGTATTTTCCAGCCATCCTTCTGGTAAAATCGTTTTTTCTCCTGAAAAAATAGATTCCACTTCTCTGTCTTCACTCATTCCACTGACTGGAAGAACGACTGCGTCAACTGTTTCTGGGTCGATGGTGTCAAAGCTCTCCTTATAGGACCCAACAAAGCCATCATCTAGTTGTTCAAATCCAATTAACGATATTTTGGCATCCTGCTCAGACAATTTTCGGATGACTTCCAGCTGTCTTGCATCCCCACCTATGACAGCGACATGCATATCTGTTAACAAAATGATTACCTCCCCTTTCTCTTAGTTCTTTTCTTGTTTATAAAGGGGACTGCGATGTTCACAACATCTTATGTAGGTGCCTGAATGGGTGTGAAACATAGACAAACGGAAAAACAAAATTTTCCTAATGGAAGATTTTATAAAGGGGAGGAAAAGAGGGAGACTTCACTAGTCATAAGTTGAAAGGGAATGATTCATCTAGCTATCCACAAGTGAAGGAAATGTAAAAAACAGGACGAGAGAATTTAACTTCTCAAGCCCTGTTCTGTAAACTTACACTTCAATAATAATCATATCCTGCCCTATCTTTTTGATCTGCTTCCAATAAACCGTAACTTCCTTTTCCCGTTTCCCTAATCCGAACCATTTCAAGGTGGGAATAACAAAAGCTTCTATTTGACCGTTTTTTTCATCAATGATAACATCTGTCTGACCTAATACTCCTAACCGCTCCCCTTTTTGATAATCAATAATTTCTTTATTGCTTATTTCACTTAACCTCATGGCGATGCCTCCTTAGGAAGTACTGTTTCTACCATCGTATGATTAAAAGGAAAAAACATGCTATCGGAAAGGAAAGTATGAGAGAGGGGGTTTCTTTTTTACCATAAAAAAAGCAGGAAACCTGATTGGGTTTCCCGCTAATTAATTAATGTATTCCTTTTGGAAGTTCACCTTTTGCACTAATGAGTGTTAAAGAATAGTCTTTTGAGAAGATTTTTTCTGTCGTTTTCTCAACCATTTCTAAACTAACACTATCAATGGAGGCAACGATTTCATCTAAACTCCTGTGTCTTCCTAATAAGAGCTCGTTTTTACCATTTCGGCTCATCCTGCTATTGGTGCTCTCCAACCCAAGCATTAAGCTGCCTTTTAACTGCTCTTTACCGTTATGCAGTTCTTTTTCAGTCATCCCTTCAGCACGCATTTTATTTAACGTAGTCATTAGTACGTCAAATAACTCATTTAATTGCTCCTGACCCGTTCCTGCATAAACCGTTAGCATGCCCGTGTCATGAAAGGCTGAATGATAAGAAAACACAGAGTACGCAAGTCCCCGCTTTTCCCTTACTTCTTGGAAAAGACGGCTACTCATACTTCCACCTAAAGTGTTATTTAATAAGATCAAACTGTATATATTATCGTTATCAATTGGAAACCCTTCAAACCCTATACAGAGATGGGCTTGTTCCGTATCCTTCTTCCGGGCAATTCGATCAGAGTTAAACGTTGGCTTAATAAGCTCCTTGTTTCCTGACCCCTTTTTCATTGGAGAAAAAACTTCCTGAATATAGTCTACAAACTCTTCCTCCACATTTCCACATATAGAAATAACCACATTATCCGCATTGTAATATTGATCCATGTAGTCTGTTAAAGATTGTGATGAAAATTGTGAAAGGGTCTCTTCTGTCCCTAATATAGGGTAGCCTAATGGATGATCTCCAAAGCTGGCTCTGCTCAGTAAGTCATGTACAATATCATCTGGAGTATCCTCATACATTTTTATTTCTTCTAGAACGACACCCTTCTCCTTATCCAGTTCCACCTTGTCAAAAGTAGAATGAAAGTACATATCGGCCAATACATCCACAGCATGCTTTGCGTGGTTATCCAACACTTTAGCGTAATAGCACGTATATTCCTTAGAAGTAAAAGCATTTACATGCCCACCAATGGAGTCAAAGGATTCAGCAATTTGCTGGGCAGTACGTGATTTCGTCCCTTTAAAAAACATATGCTCCAAAAAATGTGAAACTCCATTTTGTTGTTTTGTTTCAAACCTTGACCCTGTTCCAATCCAAATACCGATGGAAACAGACCGTACTGTGTTATTAGGTTCATAGACAACCCTTAAACCGTTATTTCCTGTAAAACGTTTTATCACAATGATCCTCCTAATAATACCCTATAGTTTTTCCGACACTTCTTCGGTTAAATATTATAATACCTATTGTATCCTATTTTCACTCAAGGTTTCACCTACTGTGCTTAATTTTAACCCTTTATTTTGTAATCCTTCTATCATCATTGCCAAACCAGCCTCCGTTGACGATGTTGGATGCATCAAAATAAGGGACCCATTCCCCGCTTTTGCAATCACCCGATGGGCCATACCAGTCGGTTCAGGCCTTCTCCAATCAATAGTATCAACTGTCCAAAGTATGGTATACTGGCCAAGTTCGTGGGCCACATCCACCACTTCCTGACGATAGCTACCACTAGGTGGAGCAAACCATTTTGGCTTCACTCCAACTGTTTCCTCGATAATCTCGTTTGTTTGTACTATTTCTTCCCGAATTCTTTCTCTTGATAAGTTTTTCATATTTGGATGGGTGTAGGCATGATTTCCAATTTCATGCCCTTCTTCCACAATCATTTTAGCGAGCTTTGGGTTATTTTTTTACCCATGTTCCATCCAAAAAAAAACGTGGATTTTATATTATATTTATTTAAGGTTTTTAACATTTCAGGGATATACTCGTTGCCCCAAGCAACATTAATCATAAAAGCAACCATGGGCTTATCCCCGTGTCCTTTATAAATGGGAGACGGAGGTAAATCCTTCAATGTTATTTCCGGTGGAATTTGATTGTAAACTAGCTTCTCTTCTTGAAACATCCCTGCTTCTTTCATGGCCTCATAGGATGCCTCTACATCGACAGCTAATCCATTGTAACCTGGAATCCCTTTCCACACCTTGTCAACAACTGCATCTTTAGGCTCCACTCTGTATTGATGCTGCCGTTGGGATATTTCCCGATAGAGTGAATCATCTACCTTCATGACCGGTACGGCCTCGTTTCTCAATTCCTTTATGTAACCAGTTGTAATAGGATTTTGTACACTGGTAAATGAAATGACTAAAATAAAAAGAAAGGTTGCCCATTGCAATATAAATTTCTTTACCATTCCCCTTCCCCCCTCTTCCTAGGATTATGCAGGAATGGGACAAGGTAGAACACGGAAAAGAACAAGGGAAATTCTTTCGTTATGTAAAAACAGGGTGTGTCAAAGGTTTGTTTCCCCTTTGGCACGCCCTCTTCATCAACTTACTTCTTTTCTTCTGTTAATAAAACTTTTCTAGACAAGTTCACTCTACCTTGGTTATCGATTTCTGTAACCTTAACCAAGATTTCATCACCGATGGAGACTACATCCTCCACTTTGGCGACTCTTTCCTTCGCCAACTGAGAAATATGAACTAAACCGTCTTTTCCTTTAAACAACTCTACAAAGGCACCAAACTTTTCAATTCGCTTAACCTTACCTAAGTAAGTTTGGCCAACTTCCACTTCACGAATGATATCTTCAATAATTTGCCTTGCTTTGTCGTTCATTTCTTTATTTGCAGAAGCGATATAAACGGTACCATCCTGCTCGATATCGATTTTCACACCTGTATCTTCAATGATTTGATTAATCATTTTTCCACTCGGTCCAATAACATCACGGATCTTATCTGGATTGATTCTCATAGTTAAGATTTTCGGAGCATATTCACTTAATTCTTCTCGAGGCTCAGCAATTGCTGACAACATATTTTCAAGAATTTGTAAGCGGCCTTTTCTTGCCTGCTCTAACGCTTCAACTAAAATGTCACGGCTGATTCCTTCAATCTTAATATCCATTTGAATCGCTGTGATCCCTTTCGCTGTACCGGCAACTTTAAAGTCCATATCTCCAAGGGCATCTTCCATTCCTTGAATATCAGTTAAGATGGTCACGTCGTCTTCATGCTTTACAAGACCCATGGCAATACCAGCAACCGGGGCTTTAATTGGCACACCTGCAGCCATCATTGCTAAAGTACTAGCACAAATACTAGCTTGGGATGTGGAACCATTCGATTCTAACACTTCAGAAACAAGACGAATGGTATATGGGAAATCATTTTCAGATGGAATTACTTGTTCAAGTGCTCTTTCACCTAATGCACCATGACCAATTTCACGACGACCTGGGCCACGGATTGGACCTGTTTCCCCTACACTGAAGGATGGGAAATTATAATGGTGCATAAACCGCTTTGACTCTTCAATTCCTAAGCCATCTAAAATTTGTACGTCTCCTAATGCACCTAACGTACAAACACTTAACGCCTGCGTTTGTCCTCGGGTAAATAAACCAGAACCGTGTGTACGTGGAAGTACATCAGTTTCGGAAGCTAATGAACGGATTTCATCTGGCTTTCTCCCATCTGGACGAATTTTATCCTTAGTGATAAGAACACGCACAGTTTCTTTAAAGAGCTTGTCCAATACTTCCTTGGCTTTAGATGAACGATCTTCATCTTCTGTTACATATTCTTCAGAAATACGTGTTATGACTTCTTTAACTGCTGCTTCTCTAGCATGTTTCTCTTCCACTAACGCAGCTGTTTTCAACTCTTCCATTGCTTTTTCGCGAATCTCTGCTTCTAATTCAGCATCTACCTCTTTTAGCTGAACCTCCACTTTCTCTTTCCCTACTTTAGCAACGATATCTTCTTGGAAAGCAATGATTCGTTTGATTTCCTCGTGACCATAAATGATGGCTTCTAACATTGTTTCTTCTGGTACTTCTTCCGCTCCTGCTTCTACCATGTTAATGGCATCTTTTGTTCCAGCCACAACCAGCTCAATATCACTGTTTTCAAATTGACTTGGCGTAGGATTAATAATGAATTCTCCGTCAATTCGTCCAATGGTAACACCGGCAATTGGACCGGAGAAAGGAATATTAGAAATGGATAGGGCTAGGGAAGAACCTAGCATGGCTGCCATTTCAGCAGGTGCATCTTGATCATTACTCATAACAATACTAATTACTTGCACATCGTTTCTAAATCCATCTGGAAATAAAGGGCGAATCGGACGATCAATTAATCGGCTTGTTAGAACAGCATGATCACTTGGTCGGCCTTCACGTTTAATAAATCCACCTGGAATTTTACCTGCGGCATATAATCTTTCTTCATAATTCACTGTTAATGGAAAAAATGGGAGGTCTTTCGGTTCTTTTGACATGGTTGCAGTAGACAGTACTGCCGTGTCACCATAACGGACTAACACTGCACCATTTGCCTGTTTTGCCAGTTGCCCTACTTCAATTGATAATTCTCGTCCTGCCCATTCCATCGAAAAAGTTTGTTTTTCCTGATTCATCTTACGAGTACTCCTCTCGTTCCTTTAATCTTGACTTATTATTACGTTATTGTTGGCTTTTTTTTTATGTAGTTAACCTGCTGATTTAGAAAAAATTGTGAATTCACATTGGAAATTCAGGTAGTTTTATCCTTATTTAAGCCCCTAGGCTTTATGATAACAAAAAATAAACAAATAAGAAATAGATAGTTTTATGGTGCTAGTTTCTAGTTCCATGGACGCTGAATATATTTGCTTATACACAAAAAAAAGCGGGAAATATCCCGCTTTTCACCTTCTTTATCGACGTAAACCAAGTCGGTCGATTAACTGACGGTAGCGAGTAACGTCCTTATTACGTAAGTACGTAAGTAAGTTACGACGCTGACCAACCATTTTTAGAAGACCACGACGCGAGTGGTGATCTTTCTTGTGAGTACGTAAATGCTCGTTAAGTGTGTTAATTTGCTCAGTAAGGATAGCGATTTGTACTTCAGGAGAACCAGTATCATTCTCATGAGTCTTGTACGATTGAATAATTTCATTTTTACGTTCTTGTGTTAGTGCCATCCAGTCCACCTCCTTTATTTAAAATCCCCATAAGCCGAGCAGACGTTGGTGAATCGTCTTGCCAAGCAATGGTTTTTGGAACATCTATAAGCATACTAGGAATGACTGAAATAATCAAGGATTATTCCAAAATGTTGTCGATTTTTTCTTTCCTGCTAAAATAATTCTTGGCGTCACTTACATCTTGTTCCAACTGTTTGATTAAGTGATTCACAGATTCAAACTTTTTCTCATCTCTGATTTTCTTTAACCATTGTATTGTAACGGTAGCACCGTAAATATTATCACTAAAATCTAGCAAATATACCTCAATGGTTGGCAGTCCTTCTTCACTATCATAAAAGGTAGGTTTATGACCAACATTGCAAACACCTTCATACCACTTATTATTAACTAAAAGTCTTACAATATATACCCCGACACTTGGATAATAGATTCTTTCATTTAATTGAATATTCGCTGTAGGAAATCCAATTGTTCTGCCACGCTTTTCACCATGGACGACAATACCGTCTGTTTCATAGTCTCTGCCAAGATACTCATTTACTTTTGGTATATCCCCTTTATCTAAAGCTTCCCTAATGCTAGTAGAACTAATTTTTTCCCCATCAGATTCAATTTTTTGGACAGTTGAATGGGTTACTTTATTGCGGGAATGAAAGGGAAATGTCTCCATCGTTCCCTTTCCTAACCGACCATAGGTGTAATCAAATCCCGCAACGATATGTTTCACATTTAAACCAATTAGGTAATTGTCTACAAATTGCTGTGGCGTAAGTCCTGAGAACAATTCATCAAATTCTACGATTATAAGATACTTTATACCGAGTTTTTCCATCAATTCAGCTTTCTTATCCAAAGAAGTCAAGTAATGGACTTTACTTTCTTTTCTAAGAACTTCCTTTGGATGGGGAAAAAATGTCATGACTCCAGGTTCAAGCCCACGTTTATTCCCTTCTTCAATTGCTGTATTTATAACTGATTGATGCCCCTTATGGACACCATCAAAAAAGCCTAGGGCTAAACAAAGTTCCGGTAATTCATGATAATAATGAGGGTGTTTTATTTTTATGATTTCCACATCTTCCACCTCAGTTGCTTCCTTTTACAGATTATGAAGGTTCAACGGACATGAGCATTTTTGCTGGTTTCATCATCCCATGTCGCCTAGGGTGCTTTTCATACAATGCTAAGCATACCCCCTGTTGATTATACAGACCTACTAGAGGTTCGTCCATATTAATGGTGGAAAAAGGTAGGATAGCACCGTTAAGAACCTTTTCTTCTAAGGTGGTGTCGATGGTTTTCTTCGGGTACTCTTTTAAAGCCTGCTCGATGGATAAAACAGCAGCCTCCTGCATGTCTCTGTCTCGTTCACGTAAATCTTCTAGGGAAATACAATCTTCCTGACTGAAAGCTCCAGATGCTGTTCTAGTGAGCTTTGACATATGAGCAGGATACCCCAGTTTTTCTCCAATGGTAACAGACAATGTACGGATATATGTCCCTTTACTACATTCGGCTCGATAGGAAAACTTTACTGTGCCATCTTCTTGCTTCTCAACCGGTGACAAAAGAGATAACTCATAGATCGTTACCGGTCGTTCCGGTCGTTCCACCGTGATTCCTTCCCGCGCGTATTCATACAGTCTTTTTCCCTTTACTTTTACTGCTGAAAACATAGGAGGTACTTGTTTTATCTCACCTGTTAGTTCTTCGAAAACTTGAAGTACTTCTTCCTCTGTGATCTCCCTGTCGACTGGCTTCTTTTCAACAATTTCACCAGACTGATCTTCTGTCGTTGTGGAAAAACCGATAGTCACCTCTCCTTCATACGTTTTTCTATCGGCAGTTAAATACTCCACAATTTTTGTAGCCCTTCCTAAACATATGGGAAGAACACCATTTACCTCAGGATCCAATGTTCCTGTATGTCCTGCTCGTTTCATTTTAAATATTTTTTTCACTTCCTGAACGGCAGCGAAGGAGGTCATCCCTCTCGGCTTCCAAAGGGGTAACACGCCATTAACATCATCATTCATTTTCCCAACCCACCTAACTGGCAAGAATAATTTCTGCCATTCTATATGTTTAAATTATTTGATTTAAGACAACTTGTGGTGAGTGATGAGGTAGTGCGTGTGCGTCCCCCTCATTCTCACGCTAGCAACGGACACGTCATCTCCGTCTTACACCTCACCTGTCCGTTCCGGCCTTCTCTACGGACACGTCACAACCAGTTAGCCTATGTAAAAAAGGGATAGACATTATAATCTATCCCCCAAAAACTTATTTATCATTCTCATTCAGCTTACGGAGAAGCTCTTCAATTCGATTTCCCCGCTCAATACTTTCATCAAATTTAAAGGATAGCTCGGGTGTTTTACGAAGCTGAATACGTTGGCCAATTTCAGAACGAATAAAGCCTTTCGCCTTTCCTAAACCCTCAAGGGTTTTGGTACGCTGCTCGTCATCGCCAAATACGGTAATGTATGCTGTTGCCTGCTGCAAGTCACCTGTGACTTCAACAGCAGTTACCGTAATAAAACCGATTCGCGGATCCTTTAGTTCCCGCTGAATAATATCTGTCAATTCCTTTTTTATTTGTTCTCCTACACGGTTGGCACGAACATTACTCATAGTTACAACACCCCTATCTATATATTGTTCTATTGTTTACAACCACTCCCAATCCACCTTCGTTACTTCAAGCTCTCCCTGACTATCGAAGATGGCTAGTGCCCGTTGCAGCTCTTTTTCTACCTGAGAACGTGCTGTTCCAACAGAAACGATGAACCATTCTGTTCGCTGCCAGACATCCTGGTGGTTGCTCTCAACAATAGATACATTAAACTTTTGCCTTATCCTCGTTGAAACACTTTGTAAGACTGAACGTTTATCCTTTAAGGACTGTGCATCATAGAGAATTGCTTCCACAGTGAGGCTGCCTATGATCAACGCTTAATTTCCTCCATGACGTAAGCTTCGATAATATCTCCTTCTTTAACGTCATTGAAGTTCTCAAGAGTTATACCACATTCGTAGTTAGTGGCTACCTCTTTCACATCATCCTTAAAGCGTTTTAAGGCGTTAACTTCCCCTTCAAAAATAACAACGCCATCACGAATGAGCCTTACAGTAGCATCTCTTGTAATTTTACCATCCGTTACATAAGAACCGGCAATTGTACCAATTTTTGAAACTTTAAAGGTTTGGCGCACTTCCGCCTGACCAATTACTTTTTCTTTAAATTCAGGGTCTAACATCCCTTTCATGGCTGCTTCCACTTCATCGATAGCATTATAAATAACACGGTGAAGTCGAATATCTACACCTTCTGCTTCTGCAGTACGTTTCGCATTCACATCTGGACGTACATTAAATCCGATAACAATGGCATTAGAAGCGCTGGCAAGAATAATATCCGATTCAGCTATAGCACCTACGCCTGTATGGATAATATTTACCTTTACACCTTCTACCTCAATTTTCTCTAAAGAGCCTCGCATTGCTTCCACAGATCCTTGAACATCGGCCTTTACAATAACGTTGATTTCCTTTAATTCACCTTGTTGAATTTGTTGGAAAAGGTCATCTAGACTTACTCTCGATGTTTCTTTACGATCTGCTTCCCGCTGCTTCATAGCACGAGTTTCGCCAATTTGTCTCGCCTTCTTTTCATCTTCAAAGACAAGGAATTGATCTCCTGCCTGTGGTACTGCATTTAAACCAGTGATTTCAACTGGTGCAGAAGGTCCAGCTACTTTCACACGGCGTCCACGGTCATTTACCATTGCCCTAACACGTCCAAACGTGTTACCAACAACGATAGCATCACCAACACGCAATGTACCAGCTTGAACTAATAAAGTTGCTACTGGTCCTCGGCCTCTGTCCAACTCTGCTTCAACGACTGAACCCGTTGCAGGCTTGTCAGGATTTGCCTTTAGCTCTTCTACTTCTGCAACTAAAAGAATCATTTCTAATAGATCATCAATACCAGTTCCATTCAATGCAGAAACATTAACAAAAATTGTTTCCCCACCCCATGCTTCAGAAACGAGGCCGTGCTCTGTTAACTCTTGCATAACACGATCAGGGTTTGATGCTTCTTTATCGATCTTATTAACGGCTACGATAATAGGAACATTAGCAGCTTTTGCATGGTTTATGGCTTCTACCGTTTGTGGCATTACTCCATCATCAGCAGCAACCACTAAAATCGTAATATCTGTAACTTGCGCACCTCGCGCACGCATAGTTGTAAAGGCAGCATGACCTGGTGTGTCTAGGAAAGTAATCTTTCTGCCGTTTTCCTCTACTTGGTAGGCACCAATATGCTGAGTAATCCCTCCAGCTTCACCTGCAGTTACTTTCGTATGGCGAATGCTGTCTAGCAACGTTGTTTTACCATGTCAACGTGACCCATAATTGTAACAACTGGTGGACGTTCTTGTAATGAAGCAGGATCATCCACTTCCTCAAAGTTTTCAAACTCCGTCTCATCAATAACCACTTCTTCTTCTACTTCAATACTAAACTCCGCAGCAAGTAGCTCAATTGCATCCTTATCTAATTCTTGGTTAATTGTTGCCATTACACCAAGAAACATAAGTTTTTTTATGATTTCAGACGGTTCTTTATTTATTTTTTCTGCAAAAGCTCCTACAGTAATGGGCAATGTGTATGTTACTTTCTTTGGTGTTTCATTCATAGGCTGTTGTTTTTCTGCTCCTTTATGATTTACTTCTTGTTGTCTCTTACCACTTTGTTTTGATTTCTTTTTATCTTTGTTTTTATTTCGTTTCTTATCGTCATCTTCTTTGGACTGTTTTTTTACAGCTTTTTCTTTAGTAGGGCTTTCTTCTCCACTAGGTCGAGTTGGCTTCTTCCCTTTTGTCTGGTTACCTTTTTGTTCATTGTTAGGGCTGTTTTTTGGGGATCCTTGCTTGTTTTGTGGTTCCTGCTTTTTAGATTCTTCCCCTTTAGGTTTACCTTGCTTAGCCCCTTGCTCAAGCTTTTCCAATACATCTCCTTGAATTACACTCATGTGATTAGTTACTTCGATCCCCATATCTGTCAATTTCTTAATGACAGCTTTACTAGTAGTATTGTTCTCTTTAGCATATTCATAAATACGCATTTTTCTCATATACTTACCTCCCGACTTCGTACTCCTCCTCCTAATTTAAAGTTCTTTAGTGGATAAAGCCACGAAGTTATTCAATTAATGTCTTTAATTTCTTTGCAAAACCCGGGTCCTCTATACCAATTACTACTCGTTCCACCTTGCCAATGGCACGTCCGATTATCTCTCTGTCTCCTTTAAAATATAAAGGTACATTATAAAAATTACATTTATCCTGTAATTTTTTCTTTGTATTATGGGAAGCATCTTCTGAAACAATCACTAGATAAACCTTTTTCTTTTGAATTGCTTTTACCACAAGTTCTTCCCCAGTTACCAACTTTCTTGCTCGAGTGATCAATCCTAACGTATTGAGCCATGCCACATCCTTCATCGTTTTGCTTCCTTTAGTAAGTGATCATAAATTTCGTCTGGAATATCCACTTTCAAATGCCTCGCCAATGTATTTTTCTTTTTTTGCTTCTAGGATGACTGCTTCATTTAATGTTATGTAAGCGCCTCGACCAGACTTTTTGGAGGAATGGTCGATTAGAACATTGCCTTCAGGCGTACGAACAACTCGAATTAATTCTTTTTTAGGCATCATTTCGTTTGTAATGACACACTTACGAAGTGGTATTTTCTTATTACTTGTCAATTCCACCACCCCTTATTGGTTATAATCCTCGTTTTTTTCATCATAGTCCATATCCCAGGAATCCTCTTCCTCTACTACTTCACTAGGATTATATAACCCTAATTCTTCTGCATCACTTTGGCTTTTAATATCAATTTTCCAGCCTGTTAATTTTGCTGCTAACCTTGCATTTTGTCCTCTTTTACCAATTGCCAATGACAGTTGGTAATCTGGAACTACTACCTGTGTCATCTTTTCCTCTTCATTTACTGTTACTTGAACTACCTTTGATGGACTAAGGGCATTAGCAACATAAACCTTTGGATCCTCAGACCAACGTACAATATCAATCTTTTCCCCTTTTAATTCATTTACAATCGTCTGTACCCGCTGCCCCTTCGGACCAACACAAGAACCGACTGGATCAACCTCAGGGTCTTCTGCGTGAACGGCAATTTTTGAACGGTCACCTGCTTCTCTAGAAACGGATTTTATTTCAACCGTACCGTCATAAATTTCTGGAACTTCTAATTCAAATAATCGTTTTAACAACCCAGGATGGGTGCGAGAAATCAAAATTTGTGGACCTTTTGTTGTCTTTTCTACTTTTGTTATATAAGCCTTAATGCGGTCATTATGGCGGTAGGTTTCATTGGGCATCTGCTCATTTACTGGCATGAGAGCTTCTACCTTCCCAAGGTCAACGTAAATAAACCTGTGATCTTGCCGTTGTACGATTCCTGTAATAATATCTTCTTCCCTGTCAATGAAGTCAGAATAAATAATACCCCTTTCTGCTTCTCTAACACGTTGAGTAACAACTTGCTTTGCTGTTTGAGCCGCAATTCTACCAAAATCCCTTGGTGTTACTTCGATTTCCACTACATCATCTACGTCGTATTGTGGGTGAATAGCTTTCGCTGCTTCAAGGGATATCTCCAAACGGGCGTCAAAGACCTCTTCTACAACTTCTTTTCTTGCAAAAACTCGGATACTTCCTGTTTCCCTGTCAATATCTACTCGTACGTTCTGGGCTGAATTAAAATTTCGTTTGTAGCCTGTAATTAATGCTTGCTCAATGGCTTCAAGGATAATTTCCTTGTCGATTCCTTTATCTTTCTCAATACTCGTTAATGCGTCCATAAATTCACTATTCATGAATCTTATTTCCCCCTTTCAATAGTAAAGCACAAGGAGCCAGTGGCTTCATGCTTCTTCTTTTAAAAATAAACTCTGTTCTTCATTAAAAGACAATGGCCAGTCTGATCTTTGCAACTTTTTCATAAGGAATTTGCACTGATTTTTTCCGCGTCTTAATCTTCATCTCTACCGTTATTGTTTCCCCGTCAAATTCTGTGAGGAGACCTTCAAAAACTTTCTCCCCATCAATAGGTGCATAGGTTGTGACATGAATATTTTTCCCAATCGCCTTTTTCACGTCCTCTTTCTTTTTTTAAAGGGCGTTCTGCACCTGGTGAAGAGACTTCTAAATAATACATTTGATCGATTGGATCGTGCTTATCTAAAGCTTCACTTAACCGCTCACTAACAGCTGAACAATCATCTAAATCTACGCCGCCATCACGGTCTATGTATACACGGAGAAACCAGCTTTTACCTTCCTTTAGAAATTCTATATCCACTAATTCCAATGACAAATCGTCAAGGATAGGGGTTACTAAAGCTTCCGTCGCTTCTCTAACATTTCCTGACACCGTGATACCTCCTTTAAACACATGTTTCCGTATATTATACCCATTTATCAAGAATACAGTTTTAATCGCAAAAGAAAGAGTGGGAATAACCCACTCTTTCTGCCAGCACTATTACCAGTATTTCCATTTTACTATAACATAAACTCAGAAACCTTGCAAACAAGCGTTTTTTCACCATAATTGCTAAAACAATGATAATTGATTGGAATCTGGCATACCTTCGAGACAACCGTGCTCATCTAAGTTTTCTAAAACACTCTTTGTTATTTTACTTCTCTCCCGCAGGTTTTCTTTAGAAAGAAACTCCCCATCTTCCCTTGCTTTTACTATATTCAACGCCGCATTGGTTCCACAGCCATTCAATGCATTGAACGGTGGTATTAGGGTATTGCCTTCCACAAGAAATTCCGTTGCAGAAGAGCGCATTAAATCAACCTTTTGAAAGGACATTCCCCGTTCACACATTTCTAGTGCCAGTTCTAACACAGTGACAACGTTTTTCTCTTTCGGTGTAGCATCTAAACCTTTACTATAGATTTCTTCAATACGTTTTCGAATGGATGCTGAACCTCTAACCATTGTATCTAATTCAAAGTCATCTGCTCTTACGGTAAAGTATGCTGCGTAAAACAATATCGGATGGTGAACCTTAAAGTAAGCAATCCTGACAGCCATCAACACATAAGCAGCGGCGTGCGCTTTCGGGAACATGTATTTAATCTTTAAGCAGGAGCTAATATACCAATCAGGTACGCCATTTTTCTTCATCTCCTCCACCCATTCGTCTTGAAGTCCTTTCCCTTTTCGAACAGACTCCATAATCTTAAAGGCGAGGGAATGCTCTAATCCTTTATAAATTAAATACACCATGATGTCATCTCGACAGCCAATTACATCTTTCAAGACACATGTCCCGTTGGCAATTAGATCTGCTGCATTATTTAACCATACGTCTGTTCCGTGGGACAGACCGGATATTTGGACAAGCTCACTAAAAGTGCTTGGCTTCGTTTCCTCTAACATCTGTCGTACGAAGCGAGTACCAAATTCAGGAATACCGTACGTTCCTGTCTTACACATTATTTGCTCTTCCGTTACCCCTAATGATTCTGTGCCACTAAAAAGCTTATAGACTTCTGGATCATCAACAGGAATTTCCTTTGGATCCATTCCACTTAAGTCTTGTAGCATCCTAATAACGGTTGGATCATCGTGTCCCAGTATATCGAGCTTTAATAAATTGTCATGAATGGAGTGGAAATCGTAGTGCGTTGTTTTCCACTCAGATTCCTGATCATCGGCCGGAAATTGAATTGGTGTAAAGTCATAAATATCCATGTAGTCTGGAACAACGATAATTCCACCTGGGTGCTGTCCTGTCGTACGTTTAACACCTGTACATCCAGACACAAGGCGATCTACTTCTGCACTTCTTAATTGTAACTGGTTATCATCTTCGAAACCTTTAACGAATCCATAAGCCGTTTTTTCGGCGACCGTACCGATGGTTCCAGCACGATAAACATACTCCACCCCAAACAGTTCCTTCGTATAGTTATGGGCAACTGGTTGGTATTCTCCAGAGAAGTTCAAATCGATATCAGGTACCTTATCCCCTTTAAAGCCTAAGAAGGTCTCAAATGGGATGTCTTGGCCGTCTTTTGTATATTGTGTACCACATTTTTCGCAATCTTTATCAGGAAGATCAAATCCCGACCCTACGGAACCGTCATCAAAGAAGACAGAATGGTGACAATTTGGGCATACATAATGTGGTGCCAATGGATTTACTTCCGTTATTTCAGTCATGGTCGCCACAAAACTGGATCCAACAGACCCTCGTGAACCAACGAGGTAGCCGTCGTCTAATGACTTTTTAACGAGTTTATGGGAAATAAGGTAAATTACCGAGAAACCGTTGCTTATAATACTGTTTAATTCTTTTTCTAGACGTGCTTCTACGATTTCTGGCAAATTCTCCCCATATATACTGCGGGCCATGCTATAACTCATCTCTCGCATTTCCTCGTCTGCCCCTTCAATTTTTGGGGTATATAAATCATCAGGTATTGGCTTTATTTCTTCTATCTCGTCAGCTACTGCATTCGTATTTGTTACAACAATTTCCTTGGCTTTCTCTTTTGGTAGGAAGCTAAAGCAGTCGAGCATTTCATCGGTGCTTCGAAAATGTACCTGCGGAAGCGTCTGCTTGTTTAACGGGTTGGCACCACCTTGTGAACCTATAAGGATTTTGCGATAAATCCAATCCACCTCGTTCAAATAGTGAACATTTCCCGTTGCCACAACTTTTTTCCCTAATTTTTCGCCTAAATTAATAATCTTTTTAATAATATCCTTTAAAGCAAGTTCGTCACGAATAATCTCTTTTTCAATGAGGTGATAATAATTACTTGGAGGCTGTACCTCTAAATAATCGTAAAACTCAGCTACCTTCTCTACCTCTTCAATTGGCTTTTGCATCATGGCGTCAAAGACTTCACCATTATCACATGCAGACCCAATAATTAACCCGTCTCGATGTTCCGACAGTACAGATTTCGGAATACGTGGAACACGATAAAAATAATTCATATGGGAATAGGAGATTAACTTATATAAGTTCCGTAATCCAGTTTTGTTTTTAGCAAAAATAATACAGTGATTTGGGCGCTGCTTCTTATAGTCATCCTTTGATGTTTGCTCATTTAACTGGTTATGGTTAAATATTCCAAACTCAGTTGCATCTTTCACCATTTTCCAAAGGAGGTGCCCAGTAGCCTCTGCATCATAAATGGCACGGTGATGTGAGACTAACTCAATATTAAACTTCTTACACAATGTATTTAAACGATAATTCTTAAAGCTCGGATAGAGAAGCCGACCTAACTCTAACGTATCTATGACAGGGTTTGCTGCTTGCTCATAGCCTACTTTTTTTAAGGCTGCATTAATAAATCCCATATCAAAGCTAGCGTTATGAGCAACTAAGATAGAATCTCCCATCCATGTATGAAAGTCTTTTATAACATCATCAATTTCCGGTGCATTTTCTACCATATCATCCGTAATCCCTGTTAAATCAATGATTAATGGAGACAGTTTTTCATGGGGGTTGGCAAAGGATTCGAATCGGTCAATGATTTCTCCGTCCTTTACCTTCACTGCTGCAAGCTCAATAATCGTATTATATACAGCTGATAAACCTGTCGTTTCCACGTCAAACACAACGTACGTATCATCTAAGAGGCTTCTGTCTTGTGGATTGTATGCAATAGGAACCCCGTCATTAACTAGGTTTGCCTCTACACCATACAAAATCTTTACACCAGTCTTCTTCCCTGCAGAATATGCCTCAGGAAATGATTGCAAAACGGCATGATCCGTAATAGCAATGGCTTTATGGCCCCACTTTTTGGCTTGCTCCACATGTTTAGCTACGGAAGTTACGGCATCCATTTGACTCATTGGGGAATGAAGATGTAATTCTACACGCTTTTCTCCTTCAGGAGCCTTGTCCAATCGTTGGGGAGGAACAAATTGTTGTAGATCCCTTCCCATCATAATTAAATCTCTTACAAATGTGTCAAACTGGATAGGTCCCCTGACTCTAACCCACATCCCTTTTTTTATGGATTCAAGCATGGCAAGATCATCTTTACCACTAGAGAAAATCTTTACCATAATAGAGTCTGTGTAGTCCGTAACTTTAAAAGTAAGTAATGAGCGTCCGCTTTTCAGCTCTCTAATTTCCGCATCAAAGATGTAACCTTCAACGGCAATTCGCTTATCTTCTTCAATAATTTCTTTAATCGATCGTAATTCCTCTTGCTTTATGATATGTCCAATGGAAACAGGACCATTTGAGCCTTCTTCTTGCTGCCTTTCTGCTTGCTTCTTTTTCTCCATCATGGCTTCTACCACTTTAGAATGATCTTCTTCATTTTTCTGCTCTACAAATCTCTCAACAGCTTCCTTAGACTCTTGAACAATGGTTTCAATCATTGGTTTACCGAACCCTACTTCTTCAAACGCTTGCTGCAGTGGAGCTTGTACACGTCGTTTGATCATTTCCCCTTCGGTTTCATTCATGACCGTAAGGGTAAGTCTATTGCCCTCTAATTTGGGAACTTGCTCTTGTAACCGACGTATAAGCCCATTCGTTGTAGCCCTTAGCTTATCAATAAAATAGGGCCAATAGTCTTTTAAAACCTCATTAGGTTGCACTTCATTTGTATAATGCAGAATAAGTTCAACTTGCGCAATATGTTCCAGTCGGCTTTTTATGAGGGATTGGAATACATCAAATGTCTGAAATGGCATAATTGCGGGCAATGAAATATGAAAAATCCATTTTCTTTCAGACTGGAAAACTTCTAATTTTTTTTATAGCGCCGTCTTGCAGATATCTTTCAATAATTTCATCAGGCATCATAACCTGCTCTAATAATAATTGAAATCTCTCTCGGCGTATTTTCTGCTCTTCATTCAAGAGAGTCCACCTCCCCTATTCCAAATAATATAAAATTTGATTATCCCTCAGCTCTGAATTATTGAATAAGTCAATTAGATGGTAACGTGTTGATGAGATCTCCTCGAACTCGCTTTCCGCGGGCAACGCTTCAGCCTCCTCGGGAAAACCACCCTGCGGGGTCTTCAGCCGTTGCTTTTCCCGCAGGACTTTGAGACGCTTCCTCGAAATAGCCCACGCACGAAGAAAATGTGTGAGCATTTTCGAGGAGTCTCGTTCGCTCCGGCCTCATCAACACTTAAATTCAAAAATTAAAATTTAATTCTGAGCAAACGGGATACCCATAATAAAAAATACTCCTCGTAAAATTTAGAGGAGGCTGTCTCCATGGAGACAACCTCTTTTTATTTTACACTAAATACTTTTTTAATTGTAGCTAAAATATCATCTTTATAGCACTTCTAAATTTTCACCGGTTTTCCTTACTTTTATTTCTACAACTCCTTCTGAAGCACGTTTTCCAACGGTAATGCGGATCGGAAAGCCGAATAAGTCAGCGTCTTTAAATTTTACTCCAGGACG
>JAJOJL010000039.1 GCA_021208645.1 Bacillus sp. (in: firmicutes)
GGTATTATTCTTACAGGTGGTAGGAGCTTATTGCATGGAATTGAGCAACTGCTAGCCCATGTAGCTTAAAGTCCCTGTATTAACAGCTGAAGATCCAATGCATTGTGTAGCTATTGGAACAGGTATTTTATTAGAAAACTTGGATAGGGTAACGAAAAGCAAGATTCGCTTGTAGTGGACAGAGAATGTAATGCTCTCATTGCAATTTAACCCTATCTATTGACGGATCGAATTTATTGACGAATGTTTCCACCCATACCACCGTTGAAAAATGGTATAATGGAATGAATATATTAATTATACGTGCATATACGGATTTGATATGATTAAAAAGGAAGAGCAATCTTTTTTAAAAAATGCTCTGTTAGTGGATATTGTTGATTTTGGATATGCGTTGCCCGCGGAAAGCGAGCTCCTGTAGCATAAATCAACAACAAAGACTAACTGAGCTTTAAAAATAGTAGTGGTATACGATGGATGTTACTCCACCATTGGTGTGGATTAGCTTTTATGACGAGGAGTTTGTGTTGCCATGGAAAATGGAAGAATGAACAATAAGGAAATAAATAATCAATCTGGCCAGAGGAAATCTTCAGCAAAACAGGCGGAAGCTACCGTGCAAGCTACGGGTGGTAAAAATTCTTCTGAAAAGATCAAACAATCTCATGAAACCTCTCAGGATTCTAAAAATGGACAAGCTCCTAGAAAAGACGTTATAAATGGCAGACAAAACAATGGAGAAGCAACGGAGAAGTCTTGTACTTCTGCAGGGGCTTCAAAATCAAGGCTGGCTAATCGTCACAAAGAGGAAAGACAGTTAGAAGAACAAAGGCAAACACAGCAGGAAGAGGAAGTAATGAAGAAACAATCAGCAAATAAAGAATCAAAACATTCCCGTGAAGCAAGACGCAAGGAACGGGAAAAGGAAATGGAAAAGAAAAAAAAGACGTAAAGGCCGGATTAGATTAATTCCAGTTTGGTTAAAGGTGATTGTATTTGCCCTTCTATTGACAGGAAGCTTAGTTGCAGGAGCAATGTTTGGCTATGGATTCGTCGGTGAGGGAGAAGAGCCCCGGGATATTTTAGACAGAAATTTGTGGTATCAAATATATGACTTCATCTATACAGACACTGAAATGGAACGGTCGGAAGATGGCAATTAATAATTATTAAATTCACAGGAAGTAAAGGGAGCGAGCTAATCCTTTTGCTTCTTTTTTTACTTTTAGGAAGCATTTAGTATAACTAACGGAGCTCCCTTCAATTCTACAAGTTGTCCTTGTTTCAAAAGCAGAAAAAAAAGTAAACTGTAATTAGCGACTAAATAATTACCTACATATAAGAGGAGGTTTTAATTCAATGCTTACCATTGAAGAGATAAAGGAAATTATTCCACACAGATATCCATTTTTGTTGGTGGATCGAATTCTAGAGTTAGAAGAAGGCCAACGTGCAGTTGGAATAAAAAATGTTACTGCAAATGAAGAGTTTTTCAACGGCCATTTCCCTGATTATCCCGTAATGCCCGGGGTACTAATTATTGAAGCACTTGCACAGGTAGGTGCTGTGGCAATGCTGAAAAAAGAAGAGAACCGCGGCAGACTAGCGTTTTTTGCCGGAATTGACAATTGTCGGTTTAAAGGACAAGTGGTTCCAGGAGACCAACTACGTTTAGAGGTAGAAATGACAAGATTACGTGGCAGAATTGGAAAAGGAAAAGGGACAGCTTACGTTGATGGCAAGGTTGTTGCTGAAACGGAAATCATGTTTGCCCTTGGGGATAGA
The DNA here is from genome assembly GCA_021208645.1 of Bacillus sp. (in: firmicutes). GTDB lineage: Bacteria > Bacillota > Bacilli > Bacillales > Salisediminibacteriaceae > Evansella. The sequence continues at coordinate 1,786 of JAJOJL010000039.1, forward strand.
AATAAAAGATTTGATCATCTTGCCTAATGAAACTTAAACAATAAAAGCCAAGTAAGAGCTATATACAAATTTTAAAAATATATTAATAAAATGTTACAGTCCAGTTCTGTTCGTGTATATGACAGGTGCTGGACTTTTTATATCTATAAGATTTTTTAATAATTTTGGGAAAGTGTAAAAAAGGAAAAAATATTGTTTATCGTAGCAGTTATCGTGAAATAGGGATATTAGAATCATCAAATAATGATTCAGTTGTGTAGGCGCTTATCGTAGCAGTGCTGAAGGCTAGTCAAGGGTGTAGCAAACTAATTTAGGTATACTTATTTTTTAAGGAGGTTATTTTTTATGAAGAAGAAATTATTATTAGCAATGTTGGCAGGGATGTTTACGGTTGGATTTTTAGGTGCTTGCGGCGAGATAGATGATGATTTGGACATGGATAATGACCCAATTGGTGAAGAAGGAGATGGAGGGTTAGACTAAACTAAACCCTCCAGAAAGAAATTTCACCATTTTTTAACTAGTTTTTAAAAATGCATATTTCTGATTACTCTTGCCATAACCAATTGTTAGGGTAATCTGTCGAGCGAACCTCCACAAGCTTAGCGCTGTGGAGGTTCGTCTGTGAATTCATAAAGAAAAGAACGAAAAAAACCACTCCGTATAAATATCTTCCTTATAGTTAGGTCATGATAATAACAAAGCTGCTACAACAAATGCAAAAGCAGCGGCAAACTATCATGAAGAACAACAGGAGGAAGAAAAAAATGAAAAAGTTAACCTTGTCTATTATGTCAGGAATTGTTGCAGCCAGCGTGTTAGGTGCTTGCACCCCTGCCAATGACGACATCGACGATCCAATGAACGGGTACAATGTAAATGATGGTTACGATTTTATTGATGACAACAATGTGGACCGAGTTAATCCTATGAATCGTGGAACTGGAAGACAGCCAGGAATGGGGACGGAGAGGGGCTACGATACAGGTAACCGTGGATTTAATGACGGTACTGGTGGTCGAGTAACGGATGATGACTCTCCCTTAAACCAAAATGATGCTTACGATAGCGGAAATAGAATGAACCGAGGTATGCGAGGACAAGGGCAAGGCCAGAACCGTGACCATGATCCCATTACTAATTACGAGGAACGCTAATTGAAGAGCACAGGAATAAATGAATGCTTAGACCTCTGTCGTTTCGTACGATGGGGGTTTTTTCAACAAGTAGTATCTATACATTTAATAATAACATTCTTCATCCATTCTTGATTTGCGCAAATATAAATAATAAAAATGTAAAAAAAGTGGTTTAACTAATTCCAAATCGTGAAATATATACAATAGAACGATAAATAAAAATCACCAAATTTGCAAAAAACAACAAATAAATTCTTCAGGAAACTAGCATAGATCCAGAAAAGATTTAACCTTTCTAAGTGAAATTAGTGAAGCAGGAGATCCGGCAAGATGACTTACAAAGCCTACACTCTTTGATCTGTCCAATTAAGTAGCATTTTGGAGCTGTAACAGGGCAATGTCCTTTAATAAAAGGATAACCCTTTCACCATAGATCATAGGAGTGTATGTTTCCCCCTGCACTCCTCCCTTTTCCCTAACGTCGCAAAGGGAGTATTCGTAGCATAAGTCAATAAAACCAGTCAGCTTTTTCCCAAGCCCAATATAAAAAATAATTTACCAATGAAATGTATTGCGATGAAGCTTACTAGCTCAATTGAGTCACTAAGTGGAGCATTAGGGAAAAGTGTAAACCCATTGCAACCACCTGTTTTCTTAATTGGGCGGGGTATTCCATGTCCCGCCAAAATCCTACTCCCTTTTATATAGAGTGAAAAGAAGCTTAAGAGACTTAGCCAATCTCTTTAAGCTTCTTTTCTATTTGTCTTCATCCATATTTTTATAACCATCCTTCCTTAGCTTCTGTCGAAAACCTTAGAAAAATAGTGAACAAAGAAGAAAAATAAGTAAATAGTCCCTCTTCGTTACAATGAAAAATTGATAAAATTGGATAAAACAACCAATATGTTGCCTGCTAATACAGTTGACTTTCCTTGTTATTTCAACTTTTTTTACAAGTTTTTATCAGAAAAAGTATCATTCTCTCTGATTTTTTCCCTTTTGTTTCCAAGTAGTACTTTTTTCCTGTATTAATTGTTATAAAAAATAATAATGAATTGAGGTGGAGTAATGAATAATTTTCAAGGGAAATTGGGGATAACCATTGTAACTTCCGTCACAGCTGCTGGTGTATTTCTTGCAGCACCTAGCACTGCCGAAGCGTCCTTTGGGCAGCGGAATTTATCCTTTGGAATGACCCATGGCGATGTAGTTGTCCTCCAAGAACAGCTTAAGGAGTTGGGTTATTTTAAACATCATACGGCAACAGGTTACTTCGGTCAAATAACAAGGCAGGCTGTTCAGGATTTTCAACGGGCTCATCGTTTGACACCCGATGGGATTGTAGGACCAAAAACCTTTGATGCCCTTCGGAAAGCTGGGACTCCTCCTGCAAACAGCTCATCGAACAATAATAAACAGTCGTCAACTAGTACGCAAGTAACGAATACAGCCAGTAAACCACAGTCACAGACCACCTCTTCAAATCAAGCATTACAGCAACTGGCAACCAACCAGACACTTAGGGTTGGATCTAGAGGCAGTGAAGTAGAAAAACTTCAACAATACTTAATGCGGGCAGGATTTTTTGATTTTCATACGGCTACTGGCTATTATGGCACCATAACTGAAGAGGCGGTCCGTCGTTTTCAACGGTCTAGGGGACTGGCTGTAGACGGCATTGCTGGCAGACAGACGTTGGCAGCTGTTAACAAAGAAATTTCCGTAACTGGTAGTAGCACCAATACACCACCACCGCCGACTGCCAGTAACACATCAAGTCCACCTGCTACGCCAACATCAACAAGTCAAACAAACAGCTCGCAACCTACGCCACCTGCTCAGTCAGCACAGCCATCGCAGCTTGCTCAGCAGACAGGCACAATGCTGCAAGTTGGCAGTAGAGGAGCGGAAGTATCAGAGCTGCAGGCACGCTTAAAAATACTAGGCTATTTCAAACAGGAACCGACCGGTTTTTTTGGAGAGATCACAAGAAGTGCTGTTATGGAATTTCAGGGACATTGGAATCTCGTGGCAGATGGCCTCGTCACACAGTCCACTTGGAACAAGCTTGAGGAGGTATCGTCTGTTCACCTTGAAAACGCAGAACCAGGTGCTAGTGTCGCTGCATTCAATGTATTAAATTTGGTTGCTGATGCAGGAGGCTACTTAGGTACTCCTTATGTATGGGGAGGAACTTCTGGAGCAGGCTTTGACTGTAGCGGATTTATTCAATATATTTTTCGGAAAAACGGAGTCAATCTGCCGAGGACGGTTGCAGAACAATGGAATGCAACGGTATCTGTAACCAAGTTAAAGGTAGGCGACATTGTCTATTTTGAGACATATAAAGCAGGTCCATCCCATAACGGAATTTACATTGGCAACAATCAGTTTATTCATAGTGGTTCATCAACGGGAGTAACTATCTCGAATCTTTCCAGTAGTTATTGGAGTCAGCGTTATTTAGGAGCAAAGCGCATTAACTAATAGTGTACAAGCCCACAACTCCAACATAAAAGAGTCTCAAACCATTTAGTCAACCAAACCAATAAAAACTAGGGCGTAAAAACTTATCCTTTCGGTTGAGAGAGAAGATGTTAAAACAAAAGACTTTGGAGATGCAATTAGCACGCTAATTAACATCTCCTTTTTATGTTGATACATCGAGGTTTAAGGGCAATAGTAGGTGTTTTAACAAGCATTATGGTATAAAAAACTAGATTAAGCACCAAACCTGAAAAATAAGGGGAGAAATTTCCCTTATTTAGCAAATAGCCTTGAAAATAGCTTATATAGACGGAAAAATTCCGCTTATTAACTTCAAACAATAGAATAAGGGGGAGTTTTCTTTGTATAACCGGAAAAACTCAGCTTATATAGACTGAAACGAGTTCAATTTTGAATTTAACCGGAAATTTTCCGCTTATTTTATTTCACTCGTAAGGGTCTTAAGCAATAGCCATACTGAAACAAGTTGATAAACTGCCGTGGAGACGGGTCAATGAGTATTAAAGGTAAATATAAGAAAGAAACCCCTGTTATAACCAAAGAAAAGAGCCGTAATTTCTGTATGAAATCAACGGCATTTTATATTGTTGTTTTCATTGTTAATTTAGGAGCTAATTTGCATTTGCTCCTCGTCAACCGAACGGGTTTTAAAGCCCCCCTAGATTTTGTAATCCAGTTTCATCTGTCCCTAGCTATTAATTAGCTCGCCATCTTCGTCTTTTTGTAGGGACCCACTCTTTCTTAAAGATTCCTTCATCCATAATTTTATTTGGCACAACCTGTTGATACTTTTCATAGGGAGATCCGTTAGTCAACCAGTAGCATTGTCCTTTCCAATACCTTTGCAGACTAAGGCAATCTTTGTCCCAACCATTACACCAAGATAGCCATATTCCAGATTCTTCATTCATCTTTTGATAGGCGCCATCCTCCAAAACTAGTTTACCGCCACCGTGAAACGAACACCGACCACAGCCAGGATCCTTCGTATCATCTGTGAACAATGGGACTTTCTCATAAAGGGAGATATAGTTAATACGGATCAGGCTGGCAATTGCTGTCCAAGGATCATAAGCATCAATAATATACGGATCATGAAAATTATTGAAAGTTAAGCCCTTAAGTGAAAACAATTCATCCTCTGAATCAAAGACATTATCATAAATTAAACCGTCTTTATCAAAGATTTTTATCCTTTCTCCGCGACTTGCGTATTCAAACCTAATGATTGATAGGCTAGAGTTAATCATTAACTCCCACATTTCCACACCTGATTTCTTGAAGTTTCCTCCAAAAATCAATTCACAAAGTATAACAGGATTACGGGCCTCTACTAGCTTTCCACCCTTAAAACCAACGACAAATGGCATTACAGCATCCTCGAGTGTATCGATAATTTTCCAATCTTGATCTGAATCATGTATATAACTTTCATCGTACTTAATGAAACCGAACTCTAACGTTTGACCCAACGGAACCGCCTCCTTATAGCCCTTTTCCTACACTTCTATTATTCCCATTTTACTATATCTTCCACTTCAAAAACGGGAGATATTATTAAAATATTTCAACAGTTTTGTGAGCAATGTTAGAATTCCTTCGTTTACTATTGACCGACATGAGAAGCTTATCTAGAGATTCCCACTCCCATGAAAAAGAGGACCGAAATGTAACCTTCGGTCCCCTCTTTAATCCTCCATTAGGATGCATCATAATTCGTACTTTTTTCAGTTTGTTTTTTATTTTGCCATTTTAAGAAGGCATCCACCACTATCGGATCAAATTGTTTTCCCGCTTCCTCTACAATGATTTCAATTGCCTTTTGCTCTGGGATTGCATCTCGATAAGAACGTTTGCTAGTGATGGCATCAAAGGCATCGGCAACACTTGCAATCCTAGCTAAAAACGGAATATCTTCTCCCTTTAATTGGTCTGGATAACCTTTCCCGTCGAAGCGCTCGTGGTGAGAGCGGATAATTGGAAGAGCTTCATGAAACAAATGATTTTGCTTAATGATTTCAAACCCAAATACAGGATGCTTTTTGATTAGATCATACTCTTCGTTTGTCAGGGCACCTGGTTTTTGCAGAACACCGTCAGGAATACCGATCTTCCCCAAGTCATGAAGCAGTGTTCCAAGTTTCAACACCTTCAACTCTTTCTTTGTAAGTGGTAAAAACTGAGCAATCTCCATGGAATAACAGGAAACCCGGTTCGAGTGTCCTGCAGTATATCCATCCTTTTTTTCCATCGTATTAATTAATGTTTGAATCATTTCTTCGTAAATTTCGTCTGTTTTACCTAAAACATTGTGGATGGCCTTCATAATATAAGAAACTTCACCTACATTTGGTACGGAACTATCAATATTGAAATTACCATTAGCGATTTTCTCTGCATAGGTAACAAGTTTGACGAGGGGGTTACTGATTTTTCGGTGATAAAACAAACCGAATGCCAATACAAACATATAAGCGGCAATAGAGAAAAAGATGATGATAGTTTTCAACTGATATATGGATGAATAGAGATAATCATAATCATAGGAGACACCAGTGTAAAAGTCAGTGAAAACTGGTAACAGGGCAACAGCCTTTCTATCATCTCCATTTTCCACAATGTAAACAACCATTTTTTCATCATGATTAGCGTTTTTGGGAAAGGAATCTTGCTCAGAGTAATCCAGCAAGTCTCCCATTTTGACTCCCACTTGTTTGGAATTGCTGTGAGAGATAATTTTTCCACTATCCGTTAATAAAAAAGCCTCGCCGTTATTTCGTAGACTTGCCCCCGAAAAAAAAGCAAATCCATTCTTCGTGTCAATTGATCCTTTCAAGGTGCCTATATGTTCGTCCTTCTTATGTATCGGTGAAAAGATAGAAAAGCCATAATGATCCGGTTCTTCATGAACTAAAATGTCGTAAGGAAGAAATTTATCATATAAACCAGTCATATCTAGATGTTCTGGAATATTCTGCTGTATATCTGGGTATTTGTAGACTGTTTTCCCTCTAGAATCGAGTAAAGCGATTTGATCGAAGTAAAATAAACCATGCTTCAGAATATCTTCATAATCACTTGTTTGCTGAAATTCTTTCATAGCGGGATTTTTTGCTAACATCTCTAAATAAGATTCAATAATACTTAGATCTATACTAATATCCTCTGCTAGTATCGTTACTTGTGCGTATAAGGAGTTATAGATTTTTTCCTCCATGGATGGAAAAACAGATCGGAACATGAGCAACCACATGACAAGCAAAATAAAGCTTGCTGATAAAAAACAGAAGCGTACCTTGTCTGATGATCATGCGGTATTTGTTGAAGAATTTTGAAACCATAGATGCACCTTCTCCAAATCACTAAAGTTATGGATAAATCTACTATTTATATTACTTGACAAAGCCTGTATTGTATACGTTTCTAGCAAGGTAAATATGTATAAATGGTAAAAAAATCATTCGTTGATGGAATTATTAGATTATTTTTTACAGCATATGGGAATTTCAGGGTGGGCAGTGTGCAAGCGGATAAATTCCGCCAATCCATCTACCGTGAGCGTTCAGCAGAAGCCATATACCGCGGATTGGTCGATTACTTTAATTAAAGGGAAGACCTCTGAGCAAAAGAGTTTAACCAAGAAGTCTTATAGTCATAATTATTAATTGCATGAAATTTTTTTTGAAAACTAATAATACTTGTCTACTAGATGGTTCCTTAAAAAGGAGCCATTTTTTATGGGAAATTCAAGGAGAGAAACATTTTTCATTACAATCAAAATAACTAGCTTAAAAGGAAGGGTAATTAAGAAGTAGGGAGAGTTTCTTTGTACAAGTGCTTGTAAATAATTATACATAAATAAAAAGAAGGGATTCCTCGTGTGTTGATATATCAGGCTGTGAAATAATAAACAATTTATTGTAATATAGCAATAATGATTAATTATACATCTTGACGAAAAAACTTTTGGTAAA
>JAJOJL010000030.1 GCA_021208645.1 Bacillus sp. (in: firmicutes)
GGTCAGGAAACGGAACGATCATTATCATAATCAATCCTAAATAGTAAGAGGTGCCTCAAAAAGGGTAGTTTTCCCCTTTTTTGAAGCACCCATTTTCTCTTATGAGACACCCGCATTTTCTTAAGTCTGGCCCTTTCACTGATACAGTGCAATACAAAGTACAAGCCCATGTAACTATTTTAGTAAACCAACATGAACAAGCCCTTTATAAATACCATCTTCTTCTACTGAAGCAGTCACAAAATCAGCTGCCTGTTTGGCTTCCTCTACACCATTCCCCATGGCAACACCGCAACCAACATACTCCAACATCTCTATGTCGTTAAGGCCATCCCCAAAAGCGACTGCATCCTTCTCAGGAACCTCCAATGACTGCAGCATACTTTTAATCCCTTCTGCTTTCGAGCCACCAGGAGGCAACACATCCAATGACTTTTCATGCCACCTAACAAAGTCAAACTGGGTCTGGTTCCTTTCATACCAACGGCCTTCCTGTTCCTCTACAAACAACAGGGCTTGATAGATTTTATTGTCATGATGAAAGGTTTCATGAAATGGGGGATGGACTAGCTTGATTGACCCCATACCTTCATGAATTGATTCATGATCAGGTGTATTGGCAAATAGTTCTTTTTCGTTTAAAAAAACCATGGGATGCTCATTCCTCAGAGCAACTTGCTCTAATTCGAGAAGTTCATTTTTTAGAAGGGGACGTTCATAAATGACTTCCCCGTTAAAAACCACATAGGAGCCGTTAAAACTTACATAAGAATCAATTTTTTAGCTCTCGACGAATCTCCAGAAAATGCTGTGGCGCTCTTCCCGTAGCAATTACAACTGGGATATTTTTTTCCTGCAACCGTCGGACTGCCTCCCTTGTTGAATCAGGTATATTCTTTTCCTCATCCAAAATCGTTCCATCAATATCTAAGAACACTACTTTCTTTTCCACACGAAACAACTTCCTTTTATGTATTTTTCCTGCCAATAGCTGAAACTAATCTGTTAACTACCCTACTACTTAAGGCGGGTCGAAAAACAAACCTCTCTTGTAAATCTACCGAAGGAAACCTTATTTGTCAAAGCATTACCAAGCTTTTCCTTACAAGTTTTACGGCAAATTAGAAAATAATAACTAGAAATGACACCGTTTGGCTTGAATTGAAGCGAAGGAGGGTTTAAAATGTTGAAAAGGTGGAGAGAACGAATATTGAAACGTTGCAGGGATTTACTTCCTAAAAATTTATATGCATAATAAGCTTAGTCCTTCTTTCTCATGAGGGGAAGAAGGACTAGCCATTACCATATAATATATTAACTGGAATGTTCGTGCGGAATGCATTACTATAGAAATGTCGGACGGAATTTATTTAATAAGGAGTCTACTCACACGCCCACAATCATTTTAATAATGCCTTTGTTCAGCACTGTCGAAAGGGGACAGTTAATTTCTACTTGCCTTTTTTCGGTAAATCCCATTGTAAAACTGTTATCTACGCCAACAGCCATCTTGGGGATAACATACATAGGATAGAGAAAAATAATGATTATGAAAAAGAAACAATCCTACGTAGTTAATAAATAAACATAAAATCAATAAGGAGAGGATAACATGATTTTTAAAGTGTTTTATCAAACAAACATCGCAGAAGTTCCAGTCAGGGAAAAGACGGAAACTCTTTATCTAGAAGCAGCGTCGGAGGAAGAAGTGCGAAAAAAGCTGGCTAACCGGAAGTATAATATTGAATTCGTTACTCCACTTGAAGGAGAAGCACTAGCTTACGAACAACAAAACGAAAATTTTACATTGGAGACTGTTTAACATGAAAGCAAAAAACCATCAAGTAGCGATCTACGGCCTAGGCGGACTAGGAGAGATCGGCAAAAACATGTACGGCGTGCAATTTCAGGATGAAATCATTATCATTGATGCGGGTATCAAATTTCCAGAGGATGAATTATTAGGAATCGATTACGTTATTCCTGATTATACGTATCTTGTAAAAAATCAAGATAAAATTAAAGGACTCTTTATTACACACGGTCACGAGGACCACATAGGTGGAGTTCCGTATTTACTACGAGAACTGAAGATCCCTATTTACGGTGGAAAACTAGCCCTCGCGCTAATTCGCAATAAATTAGAGGAGCATGGTTTATTAAGAGGTGCCGAATTAAGGGAAATACAGGAAGATGATGTTGTTAAATTCCAAAAAACTTCTGTTTCCTTTTATAAAACAACTCACAGTATTCCAGACGCCTTTGGGATTGTTGTAAAAACACCTGCAGGTAATATTGTTCATACAGGGGACTTTAAATTTGACTTTACTCCAGTTGGTGACCCTGCCAATTTAACGAAAATGGCAAAAATTGGTGATGAAGGTGTCCTTTGCCTCCTTTCTGACAGCACAAACAGTGAAGTACCAGGCTTCACCATGTCAGAACGACGTGTAGGAGAAAGCATTGACCAAATTTTCCGATCGGTAGAAGGGCGTATTATCTTTGCTACCTTTGCCTCCAATATTTACCGGTTGCAGCAGGCCGTTGAATCCGCCGTTAAATACCGTAGAAAAGTAGCGGTATTTGGTCGCAGTATGGAGTCTGCCATTAATATCGGTCTAGAGTTAGGCTATATTAAAGCACCAAAAAGCACATTTATCGATGCATCACAAATTAATAAAATACCAGCAGAGCAGGTTGCTATTCTATGTACTGGAAGCCAAGGGGAGCCAATGGCTGCACTATCTCGAATCGCCCATGGTACCCACCGGCAAATTCAGATTATTCCTGGGGACACGGTTGTATTTTCATCATCACCGATTCCAGGAAACACACTTAGTGTCAGCAAAATAATTAACCAGTTATATCGTGCCGGAGCAGAGGTCATTCACGGCTCTTTAAACGATATTCACACATCTGGTCACGGTGGACAAGAAGAGCAAAAGCTCATGCTTCGCCTCATGAAACCAAACTATTTCATGCCGATTCATGGGGAATTCCGTATGCAGAAAATGCATGCTAAATTAGCCCAAGACTGCGGTGTCCCTGAAGAAAACTGCTTCTTAATGGATAACGGTGATGTCCTTGCTTTAGATAAAAACGAAGGTACATTAGCAGGCAAAATTCCATCAGGTTCCGTATACGTAGATGGAAATGGTATTGGGGACATAGGCAACATCGTTCTTCGAGACCGCCGAATTTTATCAGAAGAAGGACTTGTAGTTGTTGTTGTCAGCTTGAATATGAAAGAGTTTAAGGTGTCAGCTGGTCCAGACATTATTTCCCGAGGATTTGTTTACATGCGAGAATCTGGTGACTTAATCAATGAAGCACAAGCAAAGCTTGCAGACCATTTAAACGGTCTTATGGAGCGAAAAACTTCGCAATGGTCTGAAATCAAAAATGAAATTACGGACATGCTTGGACCATTCTTATATGAAAAAACAAAGCGTAAGCCAATGATTTTACCGATCATTATGGAAATTTAACAATAACCAAAGCGTAAGCGCCTTGTTCACGAGCGACAGGCAAATGCTTTTGAACGATAAAAAGTGCATTTTACTGTTTATTCGGGCAAAACATTTGACCCCGAGCGAGTTGGCGCTTGAAGCTAGACGATTATACAACATCAGTTTTCCACATAGAGGAAAAATATGATTTTCTAAAAAATAAAATAAGGGTACCCTGAAAACACAGTCTTTTCAAGGTACCCTTTTTATGTTTAGCAATCGTTCCCTTTGGTGAAGCATAATTCAATCATCATCATGGAACAAGACTTTTTCCATCCTTTGAATATCCGTATCTGCGCCAATTACAATAAGAATATCGCCCTTGTTAATAACCTCTTGCGCACTAGGTGATACATTGATATCATCCCCTTGCTTGATGGCCATAATATTACAACCGTACTTCGCTCGAATATTTAATTCAATCAATGTTTTTCCACTCACCGCTTCCCCTGCCATCAATTCTACAATACTATGTTTATCAGACAACTCTAGATAATCTAATACATTTTTTGACACAATATTATGGGCTATTCTAACACCCATATCCCGTTCCGGATGGACAACACGATGGGCACCAATTTTATTAAGGACTTTTTCATGGTAATCATTTTGAGCTTTAACGGTAATTTGTTTTACCCCTGCCTCCACCAGTAGAAGCGTTGTTAATATACTTGATTGTATGTTGTCCCCTATGGCAACAATAACATGGTCAAAATTACGAATCCCAAGGCTTCTCAATGTATTTTCATCAGTAGAGTCTGCAATCACAGCGTGGGTTGCAATGTTCATAAAGTTGCTAACCTTTTCTTCACTTGTATCAATGGCCAATACTTCCAGCCCTTGCTTACTCAGTGATTCACAGACACTCCCACCAAATCTCCCAAGTCCTATAACTGCATATTGTTTCTTCATGTCGAATGTCCCTCTCCGAAATACTTGTCTTTTCCTCAATCATACAAATGTTTCTCAATTTCGGCAATTGAAAAATAGCTGAATAATCTATCGGATTCAGAGTTGTTTTATGAATGGATGTTAGAATACAGTACTTCTTGCTTAAACTAAATGTAGAAGTATTGTTGTAGTGTTGGAAAATATTTGTGCAAGCGTATCAGTTTTTTTCAGAAGCTTCTTATGGTAGACTCTATAAACATAAGTTCCCATAAATAAATTTTACATAGAAGCAAAGGAAGGAGCGGAACAAAAATGAATGAATGGATCGAAGGAATTGATTGGTCTCACATAACTAATACGATTTTTGCAAGTGGATTGCAGTTAGTTGTGATTCTCATTGTGTTTTTTATTGTACGAGCTATCGGAAGAAAGCTAATTACGACGAAATTCACTAATCTAGGGAAGCAGCGCAGCATGTCCCAAGGTCGTGCCAGAACGTTGGAGAAATTGACATTGAACATCTTCTCTTACATCCTCCTTTTCGTCGTCATCACCTTTATTGTCGATATTTTCAATTACGATGTTACGGCCCTTATTGCAGGTGCTGGTATTGTCGGTTTGGCCATTGGTTTTGGCGCTCAAGGGTTGGTTAGTGATATCGTCACAGGTTTCTTTATATTGCTGGAAAAACAAATAGAGGTTGATGAATATGTGACCATCGGTGGAGTAGACGGTATCGTTGAAGAGGTGGGTCTTAGAACAACGAAACTGAGGGGCTTTGACGGCACTGTTCATTTTATCCCCAACCGAGAAATTGGAACATTGAGCAATCATTCCCGTTCTAATATGAGAGCGCTCGTGGACATGAGCATTGCTTACGATGAAAATATTGATCAAGCAATTGCAGTGCTCCAAGAAGTGTGCGATAGAATAGCTGCCGAGGACGAAAGAATTAAAGAAGGTCCAAATGTTGTGGGCGTTCAATCCTTAGGGGATAGCGACGTGGTCATTCGAATCGTCGGGAAGACCACCAACATGGAGCAGTGGGCTGTGGAACGTAAACTCCGTAAGGCCATGAAGGAAGCCCTTGATGCTAACAACATCGAAATACCGTTCCCGCATCAAGTATATGTACAAAAGGAAACAAAAGAGAGTTAACTTTAATTTAGCAAGGAGAGCCCAGCACGATGGCTCTCCTTTTCAATCTTTTACAAACAAAAAGGATGCCCCTCCTAGGATTGAGGACATCCTTTTTTTACGTCTATAAGGTTGTAATTATTGTTGTAAGCGCGACTCTACTGCTTGACAAACTTCTTCTGCAGACATGCCGTGGGCATCAATCACAGGCCCTTGTGTCACCGTATCCTGCATCCCCATCACATTGCGGTCTTGCCCAGTAATGACACAGCAATCACAATTGGCAGCGTCTTGCTCCTGTTGAAGCTGTACTACTTCATGTCCACGCTCCTGCAGCGCCTGTTGTACTTGCGTTAATGACTGTTCTACACCAATTTTAGCCATTTTTATGTACCTCCCTTTAATCTACTACAATTATAAGATGACCAATATTTTGAAGACTATTCGTATCTGGGGAAAAAATTGAACCCGTCTAGAAAATTTGACCTGAAAGATGTGGAGCTGACAAAAGAACAGCGTAGGGATAAGTTCCCCTACGCTGCTTGTTTTGTCATATAGGCAATCAATAAATGAATAGCAGTTGTGATGGCATCCTCGTTTGGATTGAGCTTATTATGGTGAAGGCCGTATTCGCTGCCAACCCCAAGCCAAAACATGAAGCCTGGAATTTCCTCAAGAAAATAACCATAATCCTCTCCGGTCATTGCTTTTTCACAAGGCTGGAATGTGGCTATATTGGAAGCTTCCACGAATTGAATGAATTCCTCCGTCAATTCTGGCGTGTTGTACACTTGGCAATAGTTTGCACCATAATCAATGCTCGTTTCACAGTCAAAGCTTGCCTCAATTCCCCGGGCAACCCCCTCGATTCGCTCCTTCACCTTATTCATCGACTCAATGGATAAGGTGCGAATCGTCCCTTCCAGGCGTGCCTTCTCGGCAATAATGTTCTGCTTCGTTCCTCCGCTGATGACACCAATGGTAACGACAGCCGAGTCGAGTGGTGACACATTACGGGATACGATTGTATGGAGCTGCGTGACCATGTGGCTCGCTGCCACAACCATATCATTGGCTTGATGAGGAAAGGCGGCATGGCCACTCTTTCCTTTTAGATCAATAAACAACTCACTCGTATTGGCAAAAAGCAAGCCTGATTTCGTTGCCACCGTCCCTGCTGGCCATTCCGGCGCAATGTGTAGAGCCACCATTTGATCCGGTTTCCACTGGCGGAATTCTTCGGAAGCAAGCATCGGCTGTGCTCCCCCTGGCCCCTCCTCTGCCGGCTGGAAAACAAACAGCAAGTTGTCTGTCGGCTGGTTGTGGGCGAAATGGGTGAGAACACCAAGGGCAATACTCATATGAAGATCGTGACCACAGGCATGCATCATTCCTTCATGCTTAGAGCGGAAGGGTAATCCTGTATCCTCTTCCATAGGGAGACCATCCATGTCGGTGCGGTAACCGATCGTCTTTGTCGGGTTTGTCCCTTTGATTCTGACGAGTATTCCTGTTTTCCAGGTTCTAATTTCCATGCAGTCTTGCGGCAAGGTTTGCAAATACTCTAGAAGATATTGCTGGGTTTTCGTCTCTTGGAATCCAGGCTCTGGAATTTGATGAAGCTCCCGGCGTATTTGAATGAAGGCTTCCGTGTTAAATATGGTAGCCATCGTTTATTACTCCTCGTTTAATTTACGAAGCTCTTGCTTGATTTCTGTTTTTCCTTTTGTTTTTTCATCGATTTCTTTAATAACGCGAGCAGGTGTACCAGCCACGACTGTGTTTGGTGGTACGTCTTCCGTTACGATTGCTCCTGCAGCAACAACGGCACCTTGACCTACAGTAACTCCCTCAAGTACAACAGCGTTTGCTCCTACTACTACATTATCTTCAATAACAACTGGTTTTGCAGACGGTGGCTCGATGACACCCGCTAAAACTGCGCCAGCTCCAATGTGACAGTTTTTCCCGACAGTTGCACGACCACCAAGAACTACGTTCATGTCAATCATTGTCCCTTCGCCAACAACGGAGCCGATGTTGATAGCAGCCCCCATCATAATTACGGCGTTGTTTCCAATTTCCACTTGGTCGCGGATGATGGCACCTGGCTCAATACGCGCGTGAATGTTTTTCATATCAAGGAGTGGAATAGCAGAGTTGCGGCGGTCGTTTTCTACAACGAAGTCTTCGATCTTTGCTTCGTTTGCTTGGATTGCTGCTTGAATTTCCTTCCACTCACCAAAGAGAACACCTGTATTTCCTTGAATAAATGACTTTGTTTTTGCACCAAAATCAATTCCTTCCAGCTCGCCCTTTATATGTACCTTCACAGGTGTAGACTTTTCAGCGTTAGAAATAAAGCTGATAATTTCATTTGCATCCATCATTTTCATGTAGAGATTCCTCCTAAAAAAGTTGTTTTACTAAAATACACATACTTATCATAGACATTCGGTAGGAAAAATGCAATGGAAAGGGGATGGATGTTTCCAATAGCCCTTAATGGGGTGTTTTTAAATTAGGCCTGGATGGGAACAAAAGAAAGATAAAATGTGAAAATTACTAATTATTGTTGTAAATTACAATAGTATCAATTACTATTATTGTGAAGTTGTGAACAATAGATTAGGAAGGAAGTGTGTGATGTTTGCTAAACAAAGAAGTATGTCCTATAAGTTGCTGTACCTCCGTGCCTTGTATTATCGCGATGGATTAGATGAAAAGAAAAAAAAAGTATTTTTCTAGTCTTTATAAAGGGTTTATGGGCGAATGTCATTTTGACAAGGAATGGCTAACCCGACTGCCTGACGACTGGATTATACTCAACGACTTGGAACTAGAACACAACAATTCCTCTTTCCAAATTGACTCCTTGCTTATTGCCTCCAAGAACCTATATCTCATTGATGTTAAGAATTTCGAAAATGATTATTACTATGAACCTTCTGATGATAGACTCTACTATGTTGGCTACAATCAAGACGGCAACGATGCATTAAACCAACTAAAACGAAGTGAACGGCTCTTAGGTAATCTGTTAGCTAATTTACGCTATGGTGACTTTAAAACAAAAAGGAATCTTGTTTTTGTAAACCCCGCTTTTAGTTTGTACGAGTTAAAACGGGGACTACCTATTGTTTTGCCTACACAGTTGGAGAGGTTTATGGAAGGTTTGAAGAGACAACAAATCATCAATACACCCCGTCAACATGACCTCGCCAAAGCTCTTATAGAAAAAACAATGAGCGTAAACCCGCGGAAGTTTCACGAACCGATTCATTTTGATTACGGGGAATTACAGAAAGGATTTTTCTGTAAAAATTGTTTTTCATTGATGCTGAAGAAGAGTTGGTATCAATTAATTTGCAGCAAATGTGGGGAAGTGGAGCAGATCGATGATGCTGTAATGAGGAATGTGGGGGATTATCAGTTGCTTATGCCTGATAAAGTTATTACAACGAATAATATCTTTGAATGGTGTGGCGGGGAGAGAAGTGAGGTTTCTATTCAAACGTACCGAAGAATTCTAATTCAAAATATGCAAAGAAAAGGTTTTAAGAAAAACACAATATTTATATAGAAGTTGTTTTAATGGTAAATTATCAATTATAACGAGGTTTGAATACTACTTTCATGTTTATTTGTTTTTTAAAGTGAGGGAGGAGCTGTTTTCGAATGCCCTACCTCATTTTATTTGCCTTTTTAACTGCGGTACGGATCCTCTTTGCTCCTCTACCTCATTTTATTTACCTTTTAACTGCGGTACGGATCCTTTTTGCTCCTCTACCTCATTTTATTTGCCTTTTTA
>JAJOJL010000165.1 GCA_021208645.1 Bacillus sp. (in: firmicutes)
CGTCAGCTATCTCCAACTCTTTTAGGTAACGAATCGCTCGTATTCGTTACCTAAATTCCTTCGCCCACTGCTTTTAGGGCACGAATAACTCCTTTTCGTTACCTAAAATTCATCCTCCACCAGTTTTAGGTAACGATTCGCCCCTTTCCTGCACCATAATCACTTATGGGGTTCCCAAATCAGCAACACAAAACAAAAAGCGCAGCGCCCAGTCTGAACTGGGCGCTGCGCTTTCCATGACATATTCACTTAATGAACAAGACTTCCTTCCTCTTCTTTTCGGAAAAACCACTTTAACGCACGATACACATCGGCTTTTTCCCGCAAGACGAAGTGTCGGAATCGATCATCTTGTATATTCTTATAGGCACTCATTAACGTGGACGGTCGGTTGTACTGATTCACTTCACCATAGCCAAACATACTGGAAATTTCCATTAATTGATTTACTAACGCTAAGCAACGCTGATTATCTGAGGTTAAATTATCTCCATCAGAAAAGTGGACGGATAAATATTATATCTTTCCGGAGAATATTTAGAATCAATTAACTCTAAAGCCTTCCGGTATGCGGAAGAACAAATCGTTCCCCCACTCTCTCCCTTTTGGAAGAAATCCTCTTCTGATACTACTTTCGCTTCCGTATGGTGGGCAATAAACTCAATTTCTACCGTTTCATATTTCGTTCTCAGAAAACGAGTCATCCAGAAAAAGTAGCTTCTAGCCATAAATTTTTCCCATCGTCCCATACTTCCTGACGTATCCATCATGGCTAACACAACTGCTTTCGAGTCTGGTCTAACTTTTTCCTCCCAGGTCTTAAAACGAAGATCGTCATTGTAAATTGGTGCAACTCCTGGACGTCCTTCCATGGCATTTCGTTTAATCGCTTGAAGAATCGTTCTTCGTTTGTCAATATTCCCCATTAGCCCTTTTTTTCGAATATCGGTGAATTCAATATTTTCCACCACTATATTATCTTGTTCCTTTTGCTGTAAATTTGGCAATTCCAGCTCTTGGAATAAAATTTCTTCTAAATCAGCGAGAGATACTTCCGCTTCTACATAGTCTTCACCTGGCTGATCACCGGCACCTTCACCTTTTCCAGGACCTTTCTTATCGGGGGTTCCGTCTCTGGCTACCACATCACCAACTTCACTGTCTCCATTTCCTTGGCCCACATGTTTGTTTTTATCATAGTTATAACGAATCTTGTACTCATCCAACGATCTGATTGGGATTTTTACCACTTCACGACCGTTAGACATAATAATGTTTTCTTCACTGACTAAGTCTGGTAAGTTTTTGTTAATTGCCTCCTGCACCTTTTCCTGGTGACGTTGTTGGTCTTGGTATCCTTTTCGATGGAGGGACCAATTCTCTTGAGAGACAACATAATTCCTGCCTGCACTGCCTTTCATTCCAATTCCCTCCTTATTCATTTTGGACATGCACAACATAACAATCGCAACATACAATGACTTTGACGGTTCTCTGTGCTAACATGACACCCTTGTAAAAAAGTAGCTTACTCTATCCTATGCAAAAATTCTCCATGGTTGACAAAAAAATCTGATAATTATACAAGCTTTTTCATTATTTTACGTGGGAAAACAGGAGACAAGCCCTCATTAAAAGCCCCGTGCCGTAAGCTTTATTGCTTCATTCACCACCATGGACGAGTTGTTACATCCATTGCCCACGTTAAGAAAAAATCATTCTTCATACAAACAAAAACAAGAGGATGCCCAAAAGTGAAAATCTCCACTTTTGAGACACCCTCTGTTTTAATTAAATGCCCTTAAATTTTTTGGTGGCCAGTAGGCGATATTCGCTTTTCCGACGATGGTGTTTACATCAATAAATCCAAGATGACGGCTGTCAATACTGTTCCTACGATTATCCCCTAAAACAAATACATGCCCTTCTGGAACTTTCTCCACTCCAGTTAACCTTTCGAGAGTGAAATTCTCCGTAAATAACCCTCTTGAAAACTCTGTTTTCATATCATCCAAGAACGCTTCCGGCATGGCATCACCATTCACATACAACGTATCTTCCCGGTACTCAATCGTGTCACCTGGCAGCCCAATGACTCGTTTAATATAATCCGTGTCATGGGTAGCATGAAATATGACTAAATCAAACCGATCCGGCGCCCCAATCTCATATCCGATTTTATTAACTATAATTCGTTCTCCATCTTCGATCGTGGGCATCATGGACTGTCCGTATACAATATAGTTAGTAAAGAAGAAGCCACGTATTAATGAAACTACTACGATCACAACAATCAGGGTCTTTGCCCAGCTCCATAACTCCCTCTTCCAGTTAATTTTAGTTGTTTCCCCTTCATAAACCTGTTCATTCATTTCCATTCCACTTTCTCCTCCAATAGTAAGATTTTCACAGGTTTTACCCTAAACCTCATGGAACACACTCTTTAAATATAATATTGCCTTCCGTCGCTTGTTTTAAACAATTATAATCTAATAATTATAGTTACAAAAAGAAATATGCTCATACCTATTGAATATACGGCTCCGAACTAAACCACCTGGTTACTTTCTAAACATTTATTATTAATTAGTTTGTCTAATTGAGAATATTGCTGTAGTTTTCGTGAATGATTTCATATTGTTTATTTAAATTTTGATAATTCTGTATTTTTATAATACTCTATAATCTGAAATAATTCCAATCATTGAACTTATTTTTTTCGAAAAAAAAGAAGCCACTGATGGCAGTGACTTCCCTTCCTTGTTTTCCTTTAAATCTATCGATTCAACAAGCTTCCCACATAACGTAACAGATCATTGGCAGATGCAGAGTTATACCCATGCTCATCCACTAGACGCTCAATGACGCTGTTAATCTTCTTCAACTGATTTTCATCAGGCGTTTTCGTGGATGTAGTAATCTTGACCACATCCTTCAGATCAGCAAACAGCTTTTTCTGAATCGCTTCACGAAGACGCTCATGGGAGTTGTAATCGAATTTCTTTCCTTTACGTGCATAGGCAGAAATTCGAATTAAAATTTCTTCACGGAACGCTTTTTTAGCATTTTCTGAAATACCAATCTGCTCTTCAATCGAGCGCATCAACTTCTCGTCTGGATTCATTTCTTCACCCGTCAATGGATCCCGAAGCTTATTTTTATTACAATACGCTTCTACATTGTCCAAATAGTTATCCATCAACGTTTTCGCCGACTCTTCATAAGAATACACAAACGCCTTCTGAACTTCTTTCTTGGCAATTTCATCGTACTCTTTACGAGCGATGGAGATGAAGTTGAGATATCGTTCCCTATCTTCCTTCGATATAGATGCGTGTTGATCAAGGCCATCTTTTATAGAGCGCAGCACATCTAACGCGTTGATGGCAGTCAATTCTTTTCGGATGATGGCAGAGGAAATCCGATTAATAACATAACGAGGGTCGATTCCATCCATCCCTTCGTCTGGGTATTCCTTTCGCAACTCTTCCACATCCTGGGAGCTAAAGCCTTCAACCGTTTGACCATCATATAGTTTTAATTTCTTTAAAATA
The DNA here is from genome assembly GCA_021208645.1 of Bacillus sp. (in: firmicutes). Classification (GTDB taxonomy): domain Bacteria; phylum Bacillota; class Bacilli; order Bacillales; family Salisediminibacteriaceae; genus Evansella. The sequence continues at coordinate 3,555 of JAJOJL010000165.1, forward strand.
TCAACACTCGTATTTTTTGATTCTTTTAGTCTTGTAAGTACCGTGAAAATCGCAGCAATTCTTAACGCATGTGGAGCAATATGGACATCGGAAATATCACTTTCCTTGATCATCTTCTCATAGATGCGCTCCTCCTCACTCACCCTTAAGTTATATGGAATAGGCATGACAATGATCCGGGAGTGGAGTGCTTCATTCTTTTTGTTGGAGATAAATGATTTATACTCCGCTTCGTTCGTATGGGCCACGATCATTTCATCTGCCGAAATGAGGGCAAATCGTCCTGCCTTGAAATTCCCTTCTTGCGATAAGGAGAGTAGGTGCCATAGAAACTTCTCATCACACTTGAGCATTTCTTGGAATTCCATGAGACCACGGTTCGCTTTGTTTAATTCTCCGTCAAAGCGATAGGCTCGCGGATCAGACTCAGAGCCATAATCTGCGATGGTGGAAAAATCGATACTCCCTGTTAAATCAGCAATATCCTGTGATTTAGGGTCAGATGGACTAAAGGTTCCTACCCCCACCCGTTTATCTTCCGAAAGGAAAATTCGCTCAACCATCACGTCTTCAATGCGGCCCCCGTATTCCTGTTCCAGCCTCATCATATTTAAAGGAGATAAATTCCCTTCTATTCTAACGCCATATTCCTCATAGAAATCCTCCCGCATATGGTATGGAATGAGATGAAGTGGATCCTCATGCATCGGGCAACCCTTTATGGCATAGACTGCCCCTCTGTCTGTTCTTGAATATTCTTCGAGCCCACGCTTAAGCATGGTTACTATCGTAGATTTACCACCACTTACTGGTCCCATTAATAGGAGGATTCGCTTTTTAACATCTAAGCGCCTAGCTGCAGAGTGAAAGTATTCTTCTACTAATCTTTCGATAGCATCCTCTAACCCATAAATTTCGCTGTCAAAAAATTTGTACCTTTTCCGACCGTCAACCTCTTCGATCCCCGCATCCTTTACCATGTTATAAATACGGGAGTGTGCCGTTTGTGCCACTTCCGGTCGCTCTTTCACAATCTCTAGATATTCTGCGAATGTCCCTTCCCACTTTAGGCGTCCTTCTTCCTCCCGGTGTCGCTGAATTTTATTTAATATATCCATAATTTCCTCCTCTCAACACCAAGTTTTTCTATTAGACATCCATGGTTCATCTTATGCGTTTACCTAGCAGATGATTCTATTCCTTTTTCCTTTGAGCATAAAAAATTGGATAATCCTTTGTTAGGGGGTGACTTGTAGTAGGGGAATTGAAGGGGATAATGATTGATTTTTTTGCTTTCTAGTTTCAATTGCGTCGATGGGGCAGAGGGGGTGGGACACGTTGGAGGTAATTCTTTCATAGCCTGTCTGTTGCTGCTCCTGCTACGGACACGTCAGCTCTTTTGGGAACCCCACCTGTCCGTTCCGGTACCCGCTTCGGACACGTCAGCTTGTTTTTCAATCTCACCTGTCCGTTCCCACCCTCGCTTCGGACACGTCGGCTCGTTTTTTAACCCCACCTGTCTGTTCCACCCACAAAAACCAAACAAACAAGCCACAGAGGGCTTCGATCCCTCAGTGACTTGTTTTAGTTGAAAATATTTTTCACCATGAAAACAAAAACCAACCTATTAAATATGATGCTCCGCAACATATGTATAAATCTTGTTACCAGATGTTGGGCTCTTATCCAAGTTCGCTCGCCGCTCCCGATGGGCGGCCTTGAACGCATCGCTGTTGACCCACGCCTCATACGCTTCTTTCGATTCCCATTTCGTAAAAACGATTTGGTACTCATTCTCATCTTCCGGATTTAAAAACATAAAATCAAGACAACCGGGAACTTCACGCATTTTAGCTGCGCTTTCGGAAAACCTACTAGCAACATTGGCGCGTCCTTCCTTTGGTACGTGCAACTCATTAAATACAACAAACACAGTTCACCACTCCTTTCACCATTAGTATTATTATACACAAAACCTGCCACTCAAAAAAATCAGTAACTTTCATCACACCATTTCTTTTCTTTCTCTTAAAAAAGTGGTATATTGATTTTTTAGAAGAGCGTGTTCAAAAACTATCTGTGCAATGGCTTCGCTTGTCGCTCGCATACAGAAGGAACCCATTCCTGTATGCTGTTGAAAGACTGCGATGGCTACGCACATTGTTTCGATTCTGATCCAAAAGTTCAAAACCCGACCTTTTTAATCAGATTCTAGAAGACATCAAAGGGGGCATTTTGATGGGTACCATCTTAATTCTAGGTGTATGTGCAGTATTTCTAATCTCCATACTTACTGCTGGCTACAACGACAATCCTAATAAAAACTAACGATTTCCGTTTACGCCAGTCACAACGAACTGAATGGACATATTTAAAAAAACATTTATTCAAGCATTTCCTGCCTGAATAAGTGTTTTTTATTTACCTAAATACTGGGAAAAGCCGCAGAATGAATTTTTTCAAAAACTAGTCTTATTCATTGCCTGTCCGAATAAAGTAGTAAGGAATACTATACAAGGTGGGATTATGAATGAAATGCTTTCTTTACCCCGATATCGGCAGGATCGACGAGCCATTACAGCTTCATATGGATGGACTTGAAGCAGGAGAAGCGGTCACTATTAAACTAATCATGGACAATGAGAAATGGGGTTACTGGAGTGCATCTGCCGTTACGAAAGCAGATGAAAATGGGAAGTTAATCATTGCCGGCGAAATGCCAAATTTGTTTTCCCAGCTTTTTTGGGAACTTAAACCCCTTGAGCAAGCGTCGCACAGCTCCTTCCCAGGTGATAAAACAGACGCCTTAACGTTTTATATTGATATGGAAACAAGTAAAAGTAATCGGAAAGAGTCTCGAACCGTAACTCGTTTATTTAAAGAAGACTTTGTAAAGGAAGAAACAGTTTCTTTTGAAGGGTGCTCGGGAACATATTACTACCCTGACAAAAAGCGGAAACTGCCGAACATTGTTTTTCTCAGTAACGCCTTTGGTATCAGCAATGATCAGGCAGCGGCTTTAATGGCCTCCCATGGTTATGGTGCTTTCGTTTTAAATTTTCCTGCTACAAGCAACAGACCTGATCAACTGACTGGCGTTCCTTTAGAATCTATTACTTTAGCGGTGAATTGGCTAAGAAAGCATCCAGTCTCTGATCCACAAAAAATCGTATTATACGGTTGTTCCAAAGGAGCAGAGCTTGCACTGCTAGCCGCTTCCCACAACCATCATGTTTCGGGAGTCATTGCATTCTCCCCATCTAACGTGATTTTTCAGGACGCATTGGGGAAAAAAACGCACCTCCTCCTGGACGAAAGACGGGAAGGAGCTTCCATATGTCCCTTTCGCCTTATCCTTTAGCCATTTATGGGAGAATTTCACCAATAGATTAACAGGGAAGGAAGGGAGTAGATCTCTTCCCTATGAAAAAAGCATGGCTGCTTACGAGAAGAAGGGAAGGTCAGACGCAGAAATTCCTGTGGAAACTATTAAAGGGCCAGTCTTATTATTGAGTGGCGAGGAAGATGAGATCTGGCCTTCTTCTACAATGGCCAATCGAATCATGGAGCGTCTTAAAGAAAATTCCTTTGCCTATGACATAAAACATTTATCCTATACAAAAGCAGGACATTTGTTCATCCAGCCTTATCTTCCAGCCGTTCATCCATATGATGTAGGAGATTCCTTCGGTGGCAAACGATGGACAATGCTATTTGCGGGGAAAAAGCTTGGAAGGAGACATTGGCATTTTTAACTGCCCATTTCCCGCCAGCTAGAATGACAACAGAAACAATTCCTTTTCAGTTGGTAAAAAATTAAGCCGGAAGCTTCACTGGGGAAGGATCGCCATCAATAAGAAAGAAGATTCTCTCCAAAATAAAAAAAAAGCTGTTAGAAGCGGTACTAACCTGCTTTTAACAGCCTCGTTTCTACCTGTTGTTAATAATTAACTAACGTATCAACAAACTGCTCCAGTTCCTCGAAGCTTGCCCCTTTTCCAATAACCTGATACGTTGGCACACGCTCCACAGAGCCAATTAACTCCTGTTTTTTTACAAACGTATATTGAACAATTGGTTCAGGTTGTTCAAAGAAAATCAGTTCCCCAATAAAACCATTCATTTCTTTAATCTCCACTTCTTCTGGTAAAACGGGACTTCGATTTCCCGTCAAAAGGTATTCCCTCAACACAGCCACATTTAACCCTTGAATACTCCTGTCTTGAACAAGCTCCATACGATCTTCCGTATCGGTTAAATAGCTTAAAACAAGGAGCTCCTCTTCATATACGATTCCAGCAAACTCCCAATTATCAGGAAGGTTATTCGGCACTAATATTTGAAAGGACAGCTCCCGTGAAGCTTGCGTCAAAGTAGCATCAGAAGCAGCACAGGCTGAAAGTAACAGCACTAACGCAAGAAGCAGCAGCTTTCCATTCCTTATTCCTTTATGCATATCATCACATCACAGTTCATTAGATTCTATTCTAATTTTACATTACTCAAGAACAGAATAAAAGAACAACGAGACAAGGAACCATCTTGAATGCCAACTCTTAACTTATTGTTCATCTAAAATATGAAAAAATTTATATTTAATATTGGACGTCCAGGCCGTAGAATCTTCGTAAGACCAATACCTCATTCTACTGTCTGTCGTATGAGCATTGACTAACGGCATGCCATCCCCATCCTTTGCTACTACGATGGTCGTGTGTTGCCAGTTACCATCTCCATTAAAATCGTAGCAGATGACGTCTCCCCGCAGAAGTTGATCAGGGCTCGACACTTCTTGCACGTTAATTCCACTTTTCGTTCCACTTACATACCAGCGGAAAGCGTGGGCCACCGTCCAACTATAACTCCATTGGCTGTTTTTATACCACCAGCCATTGGCCTGGTCAGGAAAACCCTTCATGGGTACTCCACCTGCATGTATACATTGGGAAACATAATTGGTACAATCACTGTCAAAACGTTTAAAGTTAGGGTTGTATTCATTCCACCAACGCTCGGCATATTGAACAACAGCCAAACGATCGTAGGTAATATTACGCTTTATACTCCCATAGGAATCCTCGCGAAAACTTTGTCGTAAATGAGATTCACGAAAACTCCCTTCTCCATCCCCTTGAAGCTGGTAATCGTCAATTATATCACCATCCTCAAAAATGGCCCTCCTTATTTGACGTTGTTCTTCAATATGAATCCTGTCTTGATGGCTTATTACATTTTGAAGAACTAGACCATATTCAAGGATGGTCCTGTCACCGTATGTTTGCTCCCTAATAACATGACCGTCAATAATATTTTTTACAATCTCCCCACGCCTATCACTCAACTGCTTATGTTTTCGCTCAAGAGCTGCTTGCTCATTTTCCCGAAAAAATTGAATTCCTCCACTTCCCCTTACATAACTTTGCTGACAGCCTTCAATATATTGCTTTACCTTTTTTTATTAATTCGCTCAAAACTTTCCCTCCCTTCGCTCCTTTTATATGTATTCTGTTAGGGCAGAAAGAAATGAGTGGATTTTCAAAAAGATGGGGTAAAACTTGTTGTTTGGTCCGCATAAGGAAAACTGGGGTTACTCACGGTCTTTTTTATATTAAGATCGGGGGGAGAGATGATCAATTCCGCTCTTGGCCATGGGAATTATTGCGGAGTGCGGGATGGACGCCTTCAATTCCGCTCTTCATCAATGGAATCAACTCGATGTGCGGGATAGACGCCTTCAATTCCGCTCTTCATCATATGAAATCAACACGAAGTGCGGGATAGACATCTTCAAT
>JAJOJL010000133.1 GCA_021208645.1 Bacillus sp. (in: firmicutes)
GCCTGTGCAAACAGTTCCTTTCCTGTCCCGCTTTCTTACTGTAATAAACCTGTCGTCAATTGTTTTTAGCTGCTTTTCTAGCGGTTTCTCTTGTCTTAAGGATCGTTTCACTTCTGCCGATTATTTCATCAAAATGAAAATTAGTTCCTTTACGCTCTTTTTGTACTGGAAAAAGTTTCCTAGACCCCTCTTCACCCTCATGATGTTCTTCCACTTTTTCAAGGATTTGATACAATTCCGAAATTCCTTCAAACACTAGCATACCTATAGCTGCCACAACTTTACCGTCTTGCCAAACAGGAATTCTATGTACAACCATATCCTGACCTGCAATTCTTTGTAAAACTCCTCGTTCCGGAACACCTGTTTTAAGTATATGGTGAAGCTTTGTGTTCTCAATGACATCTGCCACATGGCGGCCAATGGCTGCTTCCTTCTTTATTCCTTTGAGCCGACAATAAGCTTCATTAAAATGAATAATCTCTGCCTTTTCATTAACAACAACAACTCCCTCATATGCGTGGTCCAAAGCCGTTGTTAATATATTAGAGAGGTATTCTTGATTCTCCATATGGAACAACTCCTATAGTTTTTTTGTCTCAAAAGGTGCCTGACCCTCAATACGTTAAAGTTTTACTGTACCGGGGCACCTTTTCAATAATTCCACAGATTCTCCCTCGAGGTAGTTATGGCCTTGGCACCAGCTTCTAAGATCATTTTTACTTCGTCCACTTCATAAATTAATCCACCTGCTATGACAGGAATCCCTGTCTCCTCGTTAATTTTTTTTATGAACTGAGGTACGATTCCCGGTAGCATTTCAATGAAGTCAGGCTGTATTTCTTTGGCAATTTTATAGCTTGTCTCTAAAGCAATTGTATCTAATAAAAAAAAGTCGCTGGATAGTTAGAACCTGATTCTTTTTTGCTACTTTTAAAACTTCGGCTCTTGTTGAGATGATCCCATCCGGTTTAATAGATTGACACAGAAATCTGCCGAATGCTTATCATTTTTTAAACCTTGAATTAAATCAGCATGTACCAATACTTTTTTCTGATGACTTTTGGCTAATTTAACAATGTTTTGCAGTTGGGCTAAATGAACGTCTAACATAACAATATACTCAAAATTACTTCGCAGCACTTTTTCAAAATCTTTTCATTTTTTTAATGGCGGGAAGAACCTTTTGACCGTTAAAATTCATTTTGTTACCCCCTAAACTAACGTTTATCATTCGGTATATGCCATTAAAACAGCAGTTACCATAATCTTTCCCTATCTCGGATGCTATAATCTATTTTTTTCCTATTTATTAATAGATTTTCCATAGTCAAGTTATGCTCTCCTTCGACAAAACAAACCTTACCTGATTTTGACTGAATTACAAGGGAATGAGTTGTTCCAATGGCATCTTTAAACTGGACTCCTTGGAGAAGTTCCCCGTCAGTGACACCTGTTGCTACAAAAATAGCATCGTCCCCCTTTACAATATCATACATTCTATAGATTCGATCCACATCCAAAATGCCCATCTTTTTGCAGCGGTTAATTTCTCCCTCATTTTGTGGCAGGAGCTTTCCTTCAAAATCTCCACCTAACCCTTTAAGAGCAATAGCAGCAAGTACCCCATCTGATGCTCTTCCAGATCCTATTAACACATCTACCCCCGTTTGATGAAAAGCCGTACTAATTGCCGCTCCAATATCTCCAACGGGAAAAAGCTTAATTTTGACACCAGATTTCCGGACTTCCTCAATTACTCTAGTATGGCGCTCTCTGTCTAATATGCAAACAACAAGATCCTCAATATCTTTTCCCTTGGCCTTGGCAACAGTTAGTAAATTGTCTATGACAGGTGCTTCCATATCAATCTTTCCAGCTGCTTCTTTTCCCACTGCAATTTTATCCATATATATATTTGGTATCTGAAGCAGATTCCCTTGATCTGCAACTGCTAATACAGACATGGGGCTCCAGCTTTTTGATGCCAAAATATCTGCTCCTTCTAAAGAATTTACGGCCTCACCCACATAGGGACCAACCCCCGTACCGAGATTTTCTGAAATATATAACATGGGAGCTTCATTCATTTCTCCTTTTCCAATAACGACTGTGCCTTTCATAGGCACCTTATCCAATAACGCTCTCATGCTTTGGGCCGCTATCTCATCTACTTCATTTTTTTTCTGGAGTCCCAACCACCTTGCCGATGCCAAAGCTGATTTTTCTGTAACGCCAACTAGTTCCATTGACAAGCTTCTTACCATTTAATTTCCCCCATTTAATAAGTAAAGGCACTTAGCAAAATAAGGAGACCACAACTCCTCTGAAAAATAGCTCTTCAGATTTGAAGTGGTCTCGTTCCTCTCAAACGAATATTAAAAATACTGTTACCTGATTAGATTATTAGATACTCATACTCTCCACTTTCTCTTCTTCATCTACCGGTGTTGTAGCATGTTCGATCTCTTCTTCTAATTTATTTTTATTATAGTTGTATTGCTCTTTTGTCCAATGACAATGATCCTTCATATATTGGAGAACGGGGTTTTTCCATTGTTCGACCCATGCAATATTAAAGAAAATAGCACTGGTACGACGGTTGAAGAAGTCAACAGCTGTTGTTACCATTTCATTTTCTAGACTGTAAACAAGGGATGCAAATACCTCTTTTGATAAACCGTATTTTTCTCCTTCTGTGCCCCTTGTACGGATAATATGAAACACTTCGTTTACATTTGTTCCATATAAATGAATAAGTTTCTCTGCCTCATTTTTACTTAAGCCGAGGGCTACTCCTACTTTTACCTTCTCTTCCACAAATGATGCAAAGTTCTCCGCCCCTCCGAAATCCCCTCCAGACAAGGGAATTTTATCCGTTGTACAAGGTTTATTGATTCCTAGATCCTTGGCTACAATATTAACAATCTTCTCTGCCATTTTACGGTAGCCCGTAAGCTTTCCACCGGCTATGGAAATGAAACCAGACTGGGAGAAGAAAATTTCATCCTTCCTGGAAATTTCAGAAGCACTCTTCCCCTCCTCATGAATTAATGGTCGTAAACCGCTCCAGCTGGACTCCACATCGTTTACTGTTAGCTTTACTTCCGGGAACATATAGTTAACAGCGTCAATAATATAATCTCTGTCTGCTTTCGTCATCCTTGGTGAAACAATATCACCCTTGTAGAAGGTGTCTGTCGTACCCACGTAAGTTTTTCCATCACGAGGAATTGCAAACATCATTCTGCCGTCCTTCTCCGTATCAAAGTACACAGCTTGCTTTGGGGGGGAAGCGAGACTGATCTATAACAAGGTGAACACCTTTTGTTAAATGAAGAAATTTCCCTTTTTTTCGAGTTATCTTTGTCTCGCAGATTATCTACCCATGGCCCTGCGGCATTGACAATTTTTTCAGCATAAACATTTGTAGTTTCTCCAGATAACTGATCCACCACTTTTACACCAACTATTTTCCCGTTTTCATAAATTAACTCATCTGCTTTTGCATAATTAGCAACCAACGCACCTCTAGCAACGGCTTCTTTTATTACTTCTAGCGTCAATCTTGCGTCGTCCGTTTTATATTCCACATAAACACCGCCGCCTTTTAACTTATCCTTACGGAGTAACGGCTCCTTTTCCATCGTCTCCTCACGATTGAGCATATAGCGTCGTTCTGACTTTTTTACCCCTGCCAAAAAATCATATACTTTTAGACCAATGGAGGTGGCAAATTTCCCAAAGGTTCCACCCTCAATCATGGGTAACAGCATCCATTCAGGTGTAGTTACATGGGGGGCATTCTCATACACAATCGCCCGCTCCTTACCAACCTCTGCCACCAATTTAATTTCGAATTGCTTTAAATAGCGAAGTCCTCCGTGAACGAGCTTCGTGGAGCGGCTTGATGTTCCTGCCCCAAAGTCCTGCATTTCAATAAGGCCTGTTTGAATTCCCCTTACTTGAGCATCTAGAGCAATTCCTGCTCCAGTTATTCCACCGCCGATGACTAAAAGGTCAAGCTCTTGATTACCCATTTCTTCTATATAACTTTTTCTAAGCTTATTGGAAAACTCCTTTGTCATTTGTTACCACTCCTTTATTTTGTATAGGGCCCTAGGGACACAAAAAAAGAGACCACAACAGACCTATCGCATGTAAACGATAGTACGTTGTGGTCTCTCCATTCCTCCGACCTAAATATTAACTTGTTTACAATTATAACATATTTATAGTTAAAATGTAACCTACGAAGTTTATTTAAATACGGTTGTAGCTTCCACAGCTTTTTTCCAACCTTCGTAGAGCTTATTTCGCTCCTCGTTACCCATCTTATTTTCAAATGACCTTTCTATCTTCCACTGTTTTGCAATTTCATGATGATTAGACCAAAAACCAATGGCTAACCCAGCTAAATATGCGGCACCAAGGGCGGTTGTTTCATTAACAATGGGACGCTCCACAGGGACACCCAAAATATCACTTTGGAACTGCATTAGAAAGTTATTCTTTACAGCTCCGCCGTCTACCCGCAACGCTTTTAATTTTATATTTGAATCTGATTCCATCGCTCTTAATACGTCCTTTGCTTGGTAGGCTAAGGATTCTAATGTAGCTCGGATAAAATGCTCTTTTTCTGTTCCCCGGGTAAGACCAAATACAGCACCCCTTACCTCGCTATCCCAATATGGTGTCCCTAGTCCCACGAATGCTGGTACCACATAAACACCTTCTGTGGAAGATACACTGCTAGCATACTTTTCCGTTTTTGATGCTGACTTTATCATTCTAAGACCATCTCTTAACCACTGAATCGCTGAACCAGCTACAAAAATACTTCCTTCTAGGGCATACGTTACTTTTCCATCGACTCCCCAAGCAATGGTCGTCAATAAGCCATGTTCTGATTTAACTGCCGTTTCCCCCGTATTCATCAGCATAAAGCAGCCTGTTCCGTATGTGTTCTTTGCCATTCCGTCTTCGTAGCACGCTTGCCCAAATAAGGCTGCTTGTTGATCACCTGCTGCTCCTGCGATCGGTACTGCCTCACCAAAGAAATGATAATCAACGGTATGACCATACACCTCTGATGAAGGGCGTACTTCTGGTAGCATGGACTTTGGTACATCAAGTATTTCTAATAATTCATCATCCCATGTTAAATCATAAATATTAAACATGAGTGTACGAGAAGCATTGGAATAGTCTGTCACATGAGCGTTTCCACCGGACAGTTTCCAAATAAGCCACGTATCAATGGTCCCGAATAGGAGTTCACCTGCTTCTGCTCTTTGACGAGCTCCTTCCACATTGTCTAGAATCCACTTTACCTTCGTTCCAGAAAAATAAGCGTCAATCAGTAAACCAGTTTTTTTCCGGAATAGTTCACTATATCCCTGTTCTTTAAGCTCCGTACATATATCAGCGGTTTGTCTTGATTGCCAAACGACAGCATTATAGACCGGCTTTCCTGTATTTTTGTCCCAGACAACGGTCGTTTCCCGTTGATTTGTGATTCCGATTCCTGCAATTTCACTTGGCTTGACTTCATTCACTTCCATCACTTCAGCCATGACTGATAAAATAGAAGACCAAATTTCATTGGGTTTATGCTCTACCCAGCCTGGCTCAGGAAATATTTGTGTAAACTCCCGGTGTGCTGAACCAACAATGCCTCCATCTTTATTAAATAATATAGCCCGTGAGCTTGTTGTTCCTTGATCCAATGACAAAATATACTTCTTTTCCATAAATCATATCCCCCAAGTTAAATAGTTTGTTATTTGTTCCATTATTTTCTATAATGAATTTGAAATGATTTTTTATTTACCTTGTTGCTTATGCGGCAAGGTCTTTTTTTTGTTATAATAGTAGATTTTTTTATGGTTGTTACTATGAATAATGCTGGATACGATCATCACCACCACAAACGCTGTGAGGAATAACCATAAAAGGGAATGTACGGTTCCTTCAAATGCTGCTGCGTAAAATAATGCCCCTAACCCCCCACCAATGATTGGCCCTACAACTGGAACCCAAGCATACTTCCAATCTGATTTTCCTTTTCCTGCGATGGGTAACAGAAAATGAGCAATTCTTGGTCCAAGGTCACGAGCCGGATTAATGGCGTACCCCGTTGTTCCACCTAATGATAGACCAATAACAACAATTAAGAATCCAACGATTAATGGATTTAATCCATCCGTGAATTGGTTGGCACCAATGGCCAAGATTCCTAATACTAACACAAAAGTGCCGAGTATTTCACTGAACAGGTTAGCCGGCGTGTGGCGAATAGCAGGTGCTGTTGCAAATACAGCAAGTTTTGCCCCTTTATCCTTCGTTTCCTTCCAATGTGGGTAGTAGTGCAGCCAAACGAGTGTCGCCCCAATAATTGCTCCTAACATTTGAGCCACAATATACATAGGAACCTGTGACCAAGGAAACTCTCCAATGGATGCTAGCCCGATTGTAACTGCTGGGTTTATGTGCGCTCCACTAATCCCTCCAACAACGTAGATCGCTGTCGCTACGGCAAGTCCCCAAGCCATGGCTATAACAATCCAACCAGAGTTTTCTGATTTTGTCCCTTTAAGAACAACTCCGGCTACAACGCCTCCCCCTAAAATAATTAAAATCATTGTACCAATTACTTCTCCCCAAAATGCTGTCATTCCTCTGCCTCTCCTTTACATCTGGTATTTTTACCATAAAAAAGAGACCAAAAACACTATATTTAGTAATCTACTAAATATATAGACGTTTTTGATCTCATCGGCTCAATCATAGTTTATTAACTTAAAACTATTGAAACATGGTTTGTAAGCCGTGTCAACCATTTTTTCGGGTGGTGCCTTCGGGTGGTGCCTAGTCACCACCCGAAAAATCTTGTTTCACGGGGAATGTTCCACGAAAAAATGCCTGAGCCCCGGTACGTTAAAGGTTTACTTTACCGGGGTCAGGCATCTAAAATCCTATTAAAATCATTTTTTCATCTTTAACCCTGAAAACATTTCGTTAATTTTGAGCTGGGAAGAAAGCATTTGTTGCATGTTCATGCTTCCTAAACGGATCTTCCTCGTTGTAAACAGCCTGTTTTACCTTTTCTATCTCGGCTCTTAATTCCTCAAGGTCCACATTGAGCTTTAGAAGCTCTTCTGTAGCTAGCTTTGATGGCATTATTAGAGGCATCCGATGCCATTCTTAATGTATCCATACCTCCTTGTGGATTATGGAATCCATCAGAGTTTTCCGCGGCAATAATATCTGTGTACCATTGCCCTTCCCGAACAAATTCTTGTGCTTCCCTAATTTTTTCTTCTGGTGCTCCGGCTGTAATCATCCGGTTCACAAAATAATGGGCTTCCACCGTAAGGTCTTGTGCTTCATGAACAGCATTTAAGTGGCGCTCTTGAATCTCAGAAACTCTAGAGACAATGTATCTCTCTGTTTTGTCAGAATGGCAACTACGGCACGACGTTTGAATATTATCTAATGGCGAGGTCCAAAGGTGTGATGAGATTTTTCTCCGATCGTCTCTTCGCTCGAAAGGCATATGACAATCTGCACAGGAAACTTCTGCTCTACCATGGGAACCGTAGCTCCACATCTCGAATTCAGGGTGCTGTGCTTTTATGATCGGTGAGCCTGAAACGGCATGAATATAATCATAGTCGAACCCTTCTTCAATAGCTGTTGTTTGAAAATACTCATACATTTCTTCCGGATTTGTTCCGTAATCCCAAGGAAAACGAACCTTTTTTAATTCTGGTTCAAAATAATATTCCACGTGACATTGTGCACATACATAAGAACGCATTTCGTTTCTCGTAGCTTCCGTAATATCAATTCCTTGCCTTGCTAAAGCGTGAGTTAAGGATGGTCGAGTGATTCTTAATTCCATCGTAACAGGATCGTGACAGTCGGAGCATCCGACCGAAACATGCCCATATTCCCCAAGTTCTTCTACTCGTCCATTTTCTGCCAGTTCTTGCATTCTCGGTAAAATATCGCCTCTGAAGTTTGCAGACCAGTAGTCATCACCAAACTCCTCTAACAGGGGAGTCACGGTGGTACTTTTACAAGTCATACATGAACCAATGGACCTGTCTCCGATTCTAGCAATATTTAAAACATCTTCCACAGCAAAGGGGTGACCCCGGGTAGTGTTGTACTCCTGTTCAAAAGCAAACCCGGCAAAAAGAATTGGTAAATAAGGCTCATACTCAGGTATGAACTTAGAAACAGGTGGTCTATCGTTCGCCATATTTCTTAAATAACTTTCATAGTGAACAGGAAACGCATCTTTAAAAGCAGTATTAATATATTCATCTGGTGATAGATCCGTTAAAGGCTGTGGATCCTCTACAGAAAGTTCCTCTTGAGATAAGCATGCTGATAGGAGAAGAATCAATGTGAAGCTTAAAATTATTCTTCCTAATAATCCTAGTGATTTCATTATGGTTTTCACCCTTTCTTTTTAATGAAATGTACTATTTTGCCGCATCAATATTTAGTTTTAAATGCCAGTCAGGGGACTTGAATATTCCTAAACCGTGTGGAACGTGGCGGTGGCAATCCATACAGGTCCCTTTCGAATCATGGGCAACATTTTGAATCGTATGCTGATGACAGCTGATACAGTTATCATTTATAACCTCCACCGAATCTTCCGTTGCGTGGAGAACATCAGGAATATTGTTCGCTCCGAAAGTGTTCATGTAAATATGACCTAGTCCTGCCTTTGCTTTGAAAGTCATTCTGTTTACAAAAGTATCTGTTGGTGCATGACAGTCGTTACAATCTAACCTAGAGTGAGGGGAGTTGGTAAAAGACTCATAGACCGTATCCATAACATGGCAACTTGAGCAGAACTCTGGAGTATCTGTTGCCTGTATAATAGTAACGGTACTTACGTATAGTACAATACCTAAAAATGCCCCAACTAGTGTCATGAGCAAAAGTTTGTTGTTCCTCTCTTTCCACCATTTTTTCATAGTTTTCCCTCCCTTCTAAACTATCTATCTACTAGCTTACCCTCTATTACACATTTTTACACATTATTTCATATTTTCCTCGGGTGGTGCCTGTCACTACCCGAAAAATCTTGTTTCACGGGAAAGTTCCACAAATAAAAATGCCTGCTCCCCGGTACAGTAAAGGTTTGCTTTACCGTACCGGAGAGCAGGCACAAAAGATATTTCTATTATTTTGGATATACTTTT
>JAJOJL010000049.1 GCA_021208645.1 Bacillus sp. (in: firmicutes)
CGTGCCTTTTTCCGATATATACTAAATGGTCTAAACCGAGCTTGATAATGAAACGATATGCATACCTAAACGGTAATTTTCCGTTTTAGAATCTTGTATTACATAGTTATTATTCATTAAAGTCAAAATGAGCCGGTGGGTAGTACTTTTCGCTAACTGTAATTTATTCGAAAGCTCTGTAATTCCAATACCTTCTGGATACTGAGCTAGTGTATTCAATATCTTTAATGCCCTTTCAACTGATTGAACATTGTTATTAGTCAATGTGTGTCTTCCTTTCTAGTCTAGGATAAGAAAATTATAAATGAAATTGAAAGCGTTGTCGAAGGGAACATCCTTTAAAGGTACTTATCTCCAGTAAACCTTTTACATTATACACAGCCCACATGTCCTTAATCCAGCCTTCGATTTCCTTGATGGTAGATACTCCTGTTAAAACTTGAAATGCTTGAATAATCGCTTCCTTTTCCTTCGGCATGATGGCGCTCCTCTCAAAAGTATTTTTGGTGGTTCCTCCATTGTTTTTATGTCCTAAATGTACTTCCGTTGTAAATATTCATATTATTTTAACATTTGCAAGAAAAAAGGTGGTAACTTGATGGTATAATTTAGCAGACAAAATTAGGAATCGGTTAATCACAATGGATAAGGGCATAGCAGAAGCTGCCTATACTATGGCATTTTTGATATAAAATTGCTGAATTTCACGGATACGTAAACAAAAAATTTCAAACAAAAATGGAGGTGTTTTCCACCATGCAAACTGTTACAGAAAAACAATCCCCACAAGACTCGCAGAATCAAAGATTAGATGAGTTGTTGGAACAACTAATGGGCATGAAAGGTGTTAAGCATGCACTCATGGCTGTGGAAAAGAGAGACGGTTCCTTTAGCTGGAAAGGGGCGAAAGGTATTGCCAATCCCGATGGTATCCCTATGGAAGTGGATACACCATTTTGGATAGCCAGCATTACTAAACTTTACACTGCTTCATGCATCCTCAAACTCCACGAAACTGGCAGGCTATCCATTGATGACTTAGTCATGGATTACCTCCCGGATAGTCTCCTAAGGGGAGTTCATGTTATTAGCGGGGACGATTATTATGACCAGCTAACAATACGGCATTTGTTAAGCCACTCTTCCGGCATTCCAGACTATTTGGAGGTCAAGCCAAAAGGGGAGAAAACGATCATTGATAAGGCGCTGGAAGGTGAGGATATGGCCTGGTCCCTTGAGGACTCCCTTGAAATTATTCGGAAGGTCAATAAACCTTTATTCCCGCCGCAAAACGTAAGTAACAGTAAATACCGGATTCGCTATTCGGACACGAATTTTCAAATGCTGATTGCCATCATTGAAACGGTAACGAACAAAACCATCGATGAAGTGTTTAGGGAGATGCTTTTTCAGCCATTGAATTTAGTGAACACCTTTCATCCAGGTTCCGAGCCATTGGAGCCCATAGGACCTGTTGCCACCGTTTGGATTGAAGACACACCATTTGATAATAAACCGCAGGCAATGCGGGCTTTTGGTGACCTTAACAGCACCGCCCAAGATTTAATTAAGTTCATGAGGGCGTTGATGAACGGGGAAGTGTTTGATAAGCCAGAAACCTTACAGCTCATGCGGGGAAACTGGCAAACCTTTGGCTTCGGCCTTAGCCTGTTAGCCCCTGGCTGGCCCATCCAGTATGGACTCGGCATGATGCGTTTCCAAATGCCCCGTCTATTAGCACCGTTCCGTCCGATGCCAGATGTCATTGGCCACACGGGCGCAGTTGGATCGTGGCTCTTTTATTGTGAAAAATTAGATGTCATTGTTACTGGCACCGTTAGTCAAGTAACGGCGGCTCCTGCGCCATTTAAAATTGTCCCTAAGCTGCTTCGCGTACTAGAGGAGATGGAAGGAACGTCTCACCAGGACCGGTGAGTTATCTTTAAATTAGTGGTGTTAGTAGTTTAATAGTTATTTTGTTTAGTAGTGAAGTATAGGTATTGAGGGGGAGATACAGGTGAAAACGTTGTTTGATCTCAGAAGGAAACAAAATACGGACATTTACGATCTTATCCAACATCTTTATGATGAACCTTTAACTATCGTCCAATTAGGAGATGAGGCCATTACTCCTTGCACGGGCTGTTGGAGCTGCTGGCTAAGGACTCCCGGCAATTGCATCATGAAGGATGCCATGGCCGCATCTTACCCTGACTATGTGAACAGCAGTACTGTTGTTTTACTCATGGATACTGCCCAAGGGTTTATTGATCATCGAGCAAAAGCCTTTCTCGACAGGACCATCCCCCACTACCACCCGTATATAGAGTTGATAGGTGGCGAGTCTCATCATGTTGCCAGATATCCCGCCTACCCGGAGTTGGTATTTCACTTTAGTACGGATGGATTAAGTAAGGAAGAAGAACAGCTTATTGAAGACTATTTGTATCGCACTGCCTACCACTTTAAGTCTCAACCATACCGCATCGTAAATGACGGGGGCTTTCAATTACGCCCTCTTGCGTCTAGGTCTGCCAAAAACAAAGCTGTGCCGTTTTCATCCGTTGCGCCTATGGATAAATTAGTCATCTACAATGGCTCCCCAAGAAGGAGTGGCAGCAACTCCACGTTAATATTGAAAAAAGTGGCGGAAGCTCTTGGAGATAAGGTCGAAGTACGGGATTTAAAGAAAAGGGACAAATGGGAGGAGTGGGCCGAAGCATTTACAGGTGAGAAGCATGTGATGTTCTTTACGCCACTATATGTTCATGCCATGCCTTCCCACGTCAAGGATTTCATGGAAAAACTTCAAGCTTCAGAAGGGAGCATCAGTTTTTTTGTCCAATCAGGTTTTCCAGAAAGCAGTCAATCTCACTACCTTGAAGCCTACTTCGAACAATTAGCTGTCAGATTGGGAAGAACATACCTCGGTACCGCTATTAAAGGCCAGGTGGAAGGGTTGCAAATGAGGCCGCCGCAAGCACAAGAAAGCATGATGTTACCGCTAGTAAAGGCGATAGAATACTTAGTGGGGGAAGGAAGATTTAATCCCGAAGATATTCGTAAGTTGGCCTATCCTGTTCGAATGGAAAAGGGAATGAAACTTGTCTATATGATATTTTTGAAATTTGGACTGTTGAATTATTTTTTCTGGGACCCACAACTTAAGAAGAATAATGCCTTTGAGAAACGGTTTGATCGACCTCACCTATCATTAACGAAAGAAAAGAAGTCCGTTTAAAAAAGGAGCCCAACCCTGTAAGTCCGCGATTTACCGAGTTGGGCTCCTTGATTTATTTTTCAAGCGAAATTTCTTAGGGGGAGGCGTTCTTGCCTTTTTTCAAAATGGTTCATGTTATACTACTCTTAAACAATTAAGAGATAGTTGGATTCATATAAACAAAGTAAGCAAGAAAGGCAAAAACTATCGGCAGCAAAACCCCACAACTACTACAAATAATCCCTGCTGTCGCCATCTTTTTCCCATCTTGGTTGAATTGCTTTATTTCGCTTAATGCTATGGCACCAAATACAATTCCTATAATAGCAAGGGCAATCCCTAACAAGGATACAATCATAAATAGGATTGACAGGATTCCTAAAACTAGAGAAACAATTGCTTTAACATTTACGTTCCTCCTATCTGAAACGTTGGGCTTCGAGTCCCTATTTACAGTTGCCATTACATCTACTTCACTAATAATTTGTTCTGCTAATTTATCCGTTGGTAAAAACTCTTTTAATGCTAATTCAACGGCTTGGTCTCTACTATGTCCCTGCTTCTGTTTTTCTTGAATGATGGCATGTAGATGCCCCTCTATTTCCAGTAAATGCTGATCTCTTTCCTTTTGAGGTATATAGGCAAGTTCTTCCCCCAAGTCTTGCAAGTATTTTCTATACGCGGATGGTTCCTTTCCCTATTACTCATTTTTCCCCTCCTTTAAAAATTCCAACGCTTGGTAAAGATCTTTATAGTCGTTCATACGCTGTTGAACTACCTCTTGTCCCTCCTGTGTAATTTGATAATATTTCCTTCTTGGCCCTTCCTCTGAGTCTTGCCAATACGATTCAATCCAGTTTTTATTAACCATTCTTTTTAAAATGGGATAAATGGATCCTTCTGCCAGAGTAAACATGGGAACTTGGTTTAATCGATGGGTCAACTCATAGCCGTACATGGCTTTCTTTCGAACAAGTAACAGTATTGCTAATTCAAATACACCTTTTTTCAGTTGTATAATCCATTGGTCTTTTTTAGTATCCATACATACACTATATGTCATTAACACATAGATGTCAATAACACATAGTTAAAAGTACCTGACTCAGATACGGAAACGTTTTAACAAGAAACATGCAAGGCTTCTGGAGCTAGATATAAATTCGTAGCATTTCTTCATTTAATATAAAGGGCACCTTAATGAACGTTTAAAACCTTCCACGTTTATAATTAAGGTACCCCACAACTATGATCATTCAGAAACATTCGACGAAGTAGCAATGGGCAATGTGACAATAAAGGTCGTTCCTTCATTTACCTTCGTGTCGATTGTAATGTTCCCATTGTGTTCATTAATAATTTTATAACAGACCATTAAACCTAAGCCTGTCCCCTTTTCCTTTAAGGAATAGAATGGCTCACCTAGCTTTGAAAGGACATCCTCGGGAATTCCACAGCCTTCATCTTTAATACTAATAGAAATTGATTTTTCTGACGTCGAATTAATGGAAATATAGATGTCTCCACCATTAGGCATTGCTTCCATAGCGTTTTTTAATAGATTAATAAACACTTGCTTTAGTTGATTTCCCTCACAGACAATAAGTGGAATCTCATCCTTTACATCAATATTAATTTGGACATTATGGAGTAGAGCTTGCGGCTCCATAAACGTTGTCACTTCTTCAACGAGGTCAACGATGTTTTTCTCCTCGTATTTAACAGCCTGTGGCTTCGCAACGGACATAAACTCGTTCGTTATTAGCTCAATTCGGTTTAACTCAGAGTTGATTAAATCAAAATAAAGCTTTTTATTATTGCCCATCTCTTTTTCTATTAAATACATGAAGCCTTTAATCGTTGTTAGGGGATTTCGAATTTCATGGGCAAATCCTGCAGCTAACTGACCAATAACCGATAACTTCTCGGACTTGATCATATACTCTTCCGTATGTTTCCGTTGACTTATGTCCCTGATAATACTAGAGAAAAACATCACCTCACCATTCCTATCTTTAATTGGTGAGATGGTTAAGCTTACAGGAATTCGCTTTCCGCTTTTACTTACCCGCTCTGTTTCAAAATCAGTGATGGATTCTCCACTCTCGATTGTTCTAAAAAGATCATGTGCCTCTCCCATTCGATCTTCTGGTACGATCGGGATTAGTTTTCCTACCACCTCATGGGACTTATACTCAAATATTTTTTCAAATGCCGGATTTACGTGAATGATTTTTCCATAAATGTTGAGTAAAACAATGCCATCTGCCGTGTGAGTAAGCATCGCCTGAAACTGTTGCTGTGTCATGTTTAATTTATCGTTGATTATCTTATTGCGAGAGAATGGCTCATTGATTGCCGAAAAATAAAACCCTCTCAAAATGTAAAAATACCCAACTACCTTATAAATATGACCTAAAAAATTGTCAAAATCATGTACACTCACATACATGGTGAAAATGAAGTTACAGATAAGCAAAAAGAAGAATGCTAAGGCAATAGATAGCTCAGCCGGGTTCTTCGTTTTCCGGTAATGGGATAGGGCGATGACAATAGCCATAAGATGAAAAAAACTAATTACGTACTCTATACCATTCTTTATGGGTGTTGATCCTTCCCCTTCAATCACCCAAAGGGGCAAGGAATGCTCGAAGGCAAAGATAATTATTGTAAACGTGGTTACATAGGCCAGTGCAGTAAATAATAGAAGGGGGCGATGATCTTTCACCATCCTACGTTTCGGTAATAGTAAAACGATGACAATAAATACTGCTTCTGTAAGCCGGGCTATTAGCCAAAATGAAATGGCTTTCTGAGTGGAACTTTCTGTGATAAAGTAGGGCATCCCACTAAAGGTCAATGTATGAAATAAATCTAGTAATCCTATAGCTAAAAAAAATTGTGGCTACCAACACTAATTGCCGAGAGCGAAAGTGACGGAAGGTCATCCATCCATAAATAAAGATCGAGATAGAAATGGTAATACTAAACATTTCCAAGATGGTACGTATAGCAAGATGGTTTTGGGGATTATACATGGAATATAATTCAACATGGAACAGACGAACAAAAATTAAGCTTAGTACAGCAATGGTAGCAATGATCAACGTTTTCTTTTCCGCTGTATTTAAGTTCCCCATTTAATTCTCCCTTCTGTCCCTTACACCCTAGACATAGTAGGTAATTAACAACTTGTTTTTTTATACGAGAATGGCCTCATCTTTACTTGTGTTATGGCTTAGACCACCTATATATTTTCTACCTGTCTGTAACATAAACCTCTTTTTTTTGACAAAATACTACACAATGTAACTCATAGATGTGAAAGATGATTTGGAAGTTAGCAATTTGTTGAAGTTCCGAGGGAAGTTGGGGCATGATTGCTGAATACTTCTTCTGCTTTGTTTTTTAGAAAAATAAACAAAGGCGTCCCATAGTTTTGATAGCTATGAGACACCCTCTCATACTTTTATTTCCGCCAAAACGTAGAGCAGTCTGCTTTGTCCTCAATATTAAATTCAATCATTTTCTGAAGTAATGAGAAATTCGTAGGACGGTCCCACTTGAAACGCACCAGCTCATTCGTGTGTTCGTAGCCAGCCTCGACTATATCATTCGTAAATTGATTGATGGTTACCCTTTCTGGGGCAACTGCTAAGTGATGTTTTGCCACACTAAAGCCAATAATATAGGTTCCGTGATCTGTAAACATTGGCTGCTTCCATTTAATTGTTGGTTCTAAATGGGGGAAGGTTTGTTGTACCCACGTTAAAACTTCCTTCGTTCTGTCACGATGGTCGTCGTTATCAATGGTTTTCAAAAAGTCGTCGATAGTTTCCATCTTGTTCCTCCTCTTAATTGTCATTGATGGTTAGTAATTTTTATCCTGTAACTTGGTAGATTAATTCGTGTATTTTCATATATTATATATCAATTTGTTTAATAATTCTTGCAGGGTTCCCACCGACGACTAAAACATTCGACAAAAACCGGGTGGTGACAGGCACCCTGTAGTACTTTAGGGTAAGTTTCTGGTAGGTCTTGTTGTACTATTTTACATCCTTGCTCAATAGTCAAATTATTTTAAAAATCAGATACTGTAGGTAATGGAAAAGTTATTTTCCCCATTATTAAATCACAGAGGAGGTATTTACGTGAATCAATATCATTCGATGAAAGGCCGAATGATGGCAGCAGGTCTGATTTTTGCCATGATGGTTTTGTTTACAGCCTTTGTTTTCGCCATAGAACGAGCCCAAGCTTCCCTAAGCTTAGACACTACGAAGCTAGACACCTTATTTTCTATAGAATTAGAGGATGCAACAGATCTACTTTACTATGATGTGCTTGTTGTTTTTGACAGCATGGAAGAGGTCGCATTGCTAGACAACTATAATCGTGATTATAAGACGTTTAATCATTTACCAATTGCTCGGGTCCTTTTAAGTAAGTCAGAAATTACGGAGCTTACGGTGCAGGATGAGGTACTCTTCATTGAACCGAATCGCTCCATGACTATATTTAATGCAGAAGGACGTGAAATGACTAACTCTAATTTTGTCCAGAGTGATTTAGGTTATTCTGGTGAGGGTGTGGAAGTGGCCATCATTGACACGGGTACGGACGGTTTACACCCCGATGTTCAGGACAATATGCTATACAACTGGCAAGTTGCCGGGACAATCCTGACGGGTGACGGAAGTTACATTAGTTCTACTGTAGACGGTATTGATGTGCAAACTTCCATTATTGATGTGGGAGCAGAGGCTGGCATCCCTGTAAATACAGATGAATACGGACATGGTACCCATGTTTTCGGCACCATCGCTGGATCTGGAGAAGCTTCTGACGGGTACCAGAGAGGGATGGCACCAAATGCAAAGATTCATAGTTACAGTGCTTCTGCCGGAATTCTACTTGTGTTTACTGTAGAAGCATATGACCATATCATTGGCCAAGTGAAGAGTGGTGAAGCGGATATTCGTTTGATTAATAACAGCTGGGGCTCAGAAGGGTGTGAATATAACCCAAACAGCGCCGTTAGTGTTGCTACTTCTACTGCTTACCAGGAAGGAATTTTAAGTGTTTTCGCTTATGGAAACTCTGGACCTGGTTCAGACACTTGTAATCCACACGCCGCTGCTCCTTACGTGTTGGGAATTGGTGCCACGGACAAAGCTTACCGAGTGACTGGCTTCTCTTCACGTGGGAAAGAGGATGGTAATTTTGACAGAGAACAAGTTTTAGCTAATTATTATGAGTATTTCGCTGCCTCAGCGGCAGAAAAAGCGGCTTGGGATCATGATGCGAAGCCTTTAGGTCTTCACCGTCCATCCGTTACGGCACCAGGAGCGAACATTGTTTCTGCGCAAAATCCTGCTCATGCAATGACGTTAAGTGGGACATTGTATGGCTCAGCTAGTGGAACGTCCATGGCTGCACCGATGGTTACTGGCGTACTTGCTCTTGTAATTGAGGCTTACGAACAAAATAATGATGGGCGCTTATCTCCATTGGATCTCATTCGATTAACAGAAGTGACTGCTAACAAAGAAATTATGAGAGGCTACCATACTCATGATACGGGAGCAGGTTTCATTGATGCTAAAGCTGCTGTTATGCGTGCAGCTGATAATAATATCCCTGGAGAAGTATCGTTAGATGATCTCGTTACTTTTGAGTTTCCTGAAAATATTGTTACGGAAGCCGGTATGTATGATGGCACAGTTCCAGCCAATACCTGGGAAACGAATGAGGGCTACCAAACCCACACATTTGAAGTGGAAGAGGGCGCGTTAAAAGCATATGCTGATGTTTCTTGGGCGTTATCTTTAGAGAATGTTTATATTTCCCTTTATGAGCCTGGAGCCGATGTGACCGATGTGGATGCGGCAACGGCTCAGTCTGCAGGGTTAGTTGATTTATCCAATAGTCGTTACGTGGAGGTCTCCTTCCCTCAGCCTGGTACTTGGACGATTCGAATTGATGGTCGTACGAACTTAATTACCAATTACACAGGCACATGGGAAGTAGCCTACGACGCCGATGTCAATGCTGCCCCAGAAGCAGAGCTTCATGTAACACCGGAACGCATTTCAGGTAATGATAGGGTGGACATTCACGCTTCCGTTTCCGATGCTGACGGCGTAGAGGATATTAGCTCTGTGTCCCTTGTTGTTCGCGCTGCCAACGGAAACGTACTATACAGTTGGTCGAAGGAAGATTTCAACGTAGTTGACGATTCTACCCTCGAATTTTACGGAGAGAATTTGAGGATGCGAGGTAAAGCACCTTGGATAGTTACACTAGAAGTGGAAGACTCCGCAGGAAACAAAGCATTTACACAGGGCTTTATTGGAAGAAATTAAATTAACGTAAAAAGGGGGCTGCCTCACTACTCCGTTGACACTTCAATGGAGAGGAGGCAACCTCCGTTTTTTTATAGCTACAAAAAATTTAATATAGATGATGGATTCGTTGTGCCACATCCCATTTAGGCATTTCCCTTTGTTCTTCTCAGGCTAACAGCTTGAAACAAAATCGACAAAAACCGGGTGGTGACAGGCACCTTACACGTCTATATTATATATCGATTTGTTTAATAATCCTTGCGGGATTCCCACCGACGACTACATTATCTGGTACATCTTTGGTCACGACTGCACCGGAAGCAATAACAACATTGTCTCCTACAGTAACTCCTGGATTGATGATTGCGCCACCCCCGATCCAAACATTGTCTCCAAAGGAAATTGGTTTAGCATATTCTTTGCCTGAATTACGCTCTGTTGGGTGGAGGGGATGTGTTGCCGTGTAGATTTGAACTCCAGGTGCAAGCATGCAATTATCCCCGAAGCGAACTTCACTAACATCCAAAAATCGATACAATCAAAGTTGGACATAAAAGTTCTCCCCTACATGGGTGTTATAGCCATAATCAAAACGAATATTTGGTTCTATATAGAGTTCTTCTCCCGTTGAACCTAGTAAGTCCTTAAGTAATTCCGTTCGTTTTTCCATTTCCGTTTCTAGTGTTTGATTGTATATTCTAACCTTACGCCTCGCTTCCTCTCTATCTTTTACTAAAACAGGATCCGCAGGGTTGTACATTTCACCAGCAATCATTTTTTTCTTTTTCTGATTTCATAAGGTAGGCCTCCAGTTTGAGTTTAAGTTTACATGTTTTAATAATATTATTAATCGTAGCTTTTGTACTAATTTGAGTAAGGTTACTAAAGAAGTAGATGGAAATTATTGTTATAATAACATGGTAATCTAATTTTTGGGAGAGGGCGCCAACACAATGCTGAAAACATGGGAAGGTTTTTCTAAATGGGCAAGGTTTTGTTTTGTTTCTAGCTTCATTGCCTTTTTGGCAGGTATTACGTGGCTTATCTATGACTATATAGTAGAAGAGTTAACCATTTGGTCCCCTGCTAGGTCTTTTATAATTTTAGGGATTGTTCTGCTACTAATTGCAATAAAGGAGATGGGTACGAACAAGGCAAATGAAAAAATAACGTTGGAAAATATTGAAAAGAAATTGTCTGAAATGGGGTTTGACAAGGACTTCGTTACTGAACTAGTTTCCATCTTAGACGTAAGAATGAAGAGGGATGGAATTCAAGAGTTCCAGAAGTGGTTTAGAAAATTAAATTATCGATTACCAGAGGACTTTCATGATCAAGCCCTCGCCCATAAAATCTATAAAAATCATCTGCAGACCATTGAAGCCGAAGTTACCAAATTAGAAAAGGAAACGCACCTTTCATGGGAAGAACAAACAAGAGACTTGCAAGGGTTCGACGCCCAAACAAGAAAAGTACAACTAGTCATAAGACATCGCCTATCAGACATAGCATTAGATTTAACTGACTAACCGAGCCACTATAACCAAGCAAAATCCATCGACAAAAACCGGGTGGTGCCTGTCACCACCCGGTTATTTGATATGATACATCTTGATTTTATTCTCCTTCTCTATTTGCTTCGCAAAACTGTCGTAGCGTTTGGAGTGTTCCGTCTCTACCAAAGAATCCTCATTCTCAAGGAAGTTCTCCATTACCTCTCCACGGAGATCTTTAAATTTCCCCTTTTTCTTTTTATAATCATAAACCGTTCCCCTTGATGCAATAAAAAGGGCAATAATCATGAACAACAATTCTTTATAATTATAGAAATGGGACAGATAAGCACCGAAATCATTCCCTAAAGTTGGCCTGTTCAGCCATAATGCATGGATATAAAATATGACGGCAAGCAACAACATTACTCCAAAACAAAATATAGCTCTTTGCTTCGCATTATCCATCTCCCGCTTTCGTTTCACTAATGACTTAATGGACTTTTTTGCTGTGTAAGGAGCATCTAACTCCTCCCACCATTCCTTCCCCATGGTCATTCCACCTCCAGTAGTGTGGTTGTCCAATACTTTCTAAACGAGTCTTTCAAAAAGCCTTTTTTAGCTTATTGAAAATACTCAATGCAATGTGCGTGCGTAGCTGTCAAACTCTTTTAAGAGCTAACAGGAGTTTGGGTATCTTCTGTCAGTTGAGTAACGATGAAGACATTGCTCTGAAGATATTTGAACACATTCTATATATACTTGGAGTAGGACAAGGTTTATGACTGAATTTTTCATACTTCAGCCTAGTACGCCTTCTATCATCATACTTTCTGAATTCAATCCATACTAATAATAAGGACATGCTCTAAAATAGTGACCTAAGAAAACATGTTTAATCTCTTGTAGGGAATGGTAATATTAAGTAAGTATGTACATGTTGTCAGATGGATTGGAGGAGTTTGGGTTGGTTTTTTTCCTATCGCTAATTGAACGTTTTAAAGAGCACCGTCTACTTGAATTGGCTGCTCAATGCGCTTATTATTTACTACTGTCTATCTTTCCATTTCTCATTTTCCTTATAACACTGTTTTCCTTTTTGCCTATAGCTTATGAGTTTGACTTGAATCTCCTTCGCGATATGGTCCCAGGAGAAATTTTTCAATTTCTAGAAGGGCAGTGGACGCGGATTACAACAGGCCAAAATACAGGGTTACTTTCTTTCAGTATTATTTTCACTTTATGGACGGCCTCGTTAGCATTGAATACTATTATTAACTTGTTAAATCGTGCTTACCAAGTAACGGAAGAACGAAAGTTTATTAAAGGAAGGCTCATTTCGATTTTTTTAACAGTAGGAATGTTTGCCGTAGTCTTAGTAGCACTTACCTTGCAGGTAATTGGTGGTGCATTGCAAGAGTTTATCGCCTTTAACTTGGAGATATTCAATTTTAATCTACTGCGCTGGGTCATTTCATTTGTGATTCTGTTCCTTGTTTTCCTATTGGTGTACTGGATTGGACCAAATATTCGCTTGAAGTTAAGTGAGGTCTACATCGGGGCGTTATTTGCCACTCTTGGTTGGCAGATTACCTCGTTGGGGTTTTCTTTTTACCTTGATAACTTCGCCAATTACACAGCCACATACGGTACCATTGGGGCGGTCATCGCGTTGATGGTTTGGTTCCATCTGTCGTCAGTCATCATTTGCTCGGTGGAGAGATCAATGCGGAGTTGAAGGAGAGGTAGGTAGTGGATTTTGTTTTTGGTGAAAAATAATTGGCCGGTGCTTAACACATATTGCTGTTGTTAAGCACCGACCTCATGTTAGTATTTTGATAATTTCTTCATCATTAAGAATAGGATTCTTTTTGTTCAATGATTTTAAAAGTTGTTTCTCTTCATCTGGATTAATTACCACATACACAGTTGAAATCTTGTCTTCCTCTACTACCATCTCTGCTAGAAATAGGTTCTTGTTCCTATACTGAGAATACTTTTTTCCACGTTCATTTATCGCATTAATATCTTTGTGCTCAATATTATTCGCATTCACTTAAAGACCCCCAGTTGTATCTTTAATCAAAAAAATCAATCTTTTACACACCAATTCCTTATAATCTTTCTTACATCTGGCTGTTCGATCACCCTAATTGATTCACTATTTTGTAGAAAAAATAGAAAACTCACGCTTAGTGCCTCTTTCGTGATGTTTCTTGTATTCTTTCCACGCTTAATCACCAGTTTCGAAAACATTGATTACCGACATCTCATCAATAATTCTCTCATTATTGATAGTCCTCGCCTTAAATGATTCAACTAATATACAACGGTTGGGAAACCGCTGACGAATATCACTACGAATAATCCTCCGTTATCAAATACATTTGAAACCAGTCCATTTTCATAAAAGTACACAACCTAATATTTCTTATTTTGTTTTTCGTGCTGAAAAGCAATAATAATATAGTTGCCTTCTTCAGGGAAAAACTTAAAAGAGATAATATAAGGTTTTACTTTAATGTAGTATCTATTTTCATAATTGAGAGATGAAAACAAGGTGCCAGTTTCGATAATTTTCTTTTCTATTTCTAAAACAAGTCTTTCCTTATACTCAGCAGTTTCTTCTTCACTAAAATACTGGCTTTTAATATTGAATAATTTATTTAGGGCTGTTTTGGTCCAGTAAACTTTCATTTAACTATTCCCACGTCTAATTCTTGCTAATACCTCATCAGTTGAAATGACTTTTCCTTTCTCTAGATCTTGTTCAGAATCCTCAACCATTTTTCGCATTTCAGGATCCTGTTCGAATTGTTGGATTTCTTCCTCTCTTACAACCGAATTATTCTTCTTTTTTTCCTCGATTAAGTTTATCATCGATTCTAAATCATAATTTACACCATTATAGACTACCACAGCTTTCTCATCGTCATCTTTAAAAATTTTCACGACATTTCCGCCCTTAACTTTTATTTCATACATCCTAACACCTCCTAAAAGATTTTAATGGAATATAGATAAAGTATAATTGAAAATGGCTCCGTTCACAAAACTGTGTGAACGGAGCCATTTGATAAACTCTAAAACTACAATATATAAACGGGTTACTCCGTCTCAGTTAGATTGTGGAAATTTTCCTTTTCACAATGCCTATTTATTCAACATCCCATACACCTGATGAACGTCCTTATCCCCACGGCCAGACAAATTCACAATCAGCACCTGATCCTCCGCCAGTTGTGGTGCCAGCTTTGCGGCATATGCAATGGCATGGGCACTTTCTAATGCAGGAATTATCCCTTCTGTTTTTGAAAGCAATTGGAAGGCTTCCA
Organism: Bacillus sp. (in: firmicutes); assembly: GCA_021208645.1. Classification (GTDB taxonomy): domain Bacteria; phylum Bacillota; class Bacilli; order Bacillales; family Salisediminibacteriaceae; genus Evansella. Next base: position 14,399 of record JAJOJL010000049.1, read on the forward strand.
GCACTTCTTCATTGGTCACCGTATAATATTCCGCGCGGCCACTTGTTTTCAGATGGCTGTGCTCTGGTCCGATGCCAGGATAATCAAGTCCTGCCGCAATGGAGTAGGTTGGCTGCGGATTCCCTTCTTCATCTAGTAATACTAAGCATTTAAAGCCATGGATAACGGCAGGTACTCCTTCCGTGAGGGTCGCGGCTTTGTCTGGCTCCACGCCAATCAGTCTGACGGACGGCTCATCAATATAATGGGCGAACGCACCGATGGCATTGCTTCCGCCACCTGTTACGGCAATAACCGCATCAGGAAGCTTTCCTTCTTTTTCTTGAATTTGCCTCTTTGACTCTTCACTGATCACCGCCTGGAAGTGTTTTACAATAGACGGGAACGGGTGCGGTCCAACGGCTGATCCTAACAAGTAAAAGGTATTTTCATAGTTTTCCACCAAGTCATTAAGGGCCTCGTCGACTGCATCCTTGAGGCGTCCCTGGCCTTTGTCAACAGCAACGACTTTAGCGCCTAATAATTCCATGCGAAAAACATTTAATGCCTGCCGTTCCGTGTCCAGTTTTCCCATGTAAATGGTGCAGTCCATCCCGAACATGGCACAAGCCGTTGCTGTGGCGACACCATGCTGGCCAGCGCCTGTTTCTGCAATAATACGATGGACCCCCATCCGCTTTGCCAACAGGATTTGCCCAATAACGTTGTTGATTTTATGTGCACCGGTGTGGTTAAGATCCTCCCGTTTCAGGTAGATTTTCGCCCCACCAAGCTTTTCTGTTAAGTTTTGTGCGTACGTGAGCGGATTCTCCCGCCCTACAAATTCTTTTAAATAATACTTAAACTCTTCGTTAAAATTCGGGTCGTCCTTGTACTTTTCGAATTGCTCCGCAAGCATTTCCAAAACTCCCTGGAGCTGCGGCGGTACAAAGCTCCCTCCAAACTCACCAAAAAAACCTTTTGTTACTTCTGCTTCAATTTTCATTTTTCTCCACTCTCCTCAGCTATTCTCTACTTACTCAACTAAACTGTGTTCCCTCAACTTTGTAGCTTTAGCGTGCTAAAACTAACTTATGTTGTATTTTAGCCCGTGGCCGGTAAGTTGTCAAACATTTCTGTGAAAAATAAGGGGCGGAAAGTTTTTCTAAAGGATGGACACTCTTTGGTTTTATGTTTGAATGGAGGATTCGGTTGGAATGAGTACTTTTGGCTGCCATGGTACTGGTTTTGTTTAAAAATAGCACACTATGGTTTGATTTAAGCAGCAGATCCTCTTATAACAACAACCTACATGGCTAATAAAACAAAAAAACACACATTTACTGCTTTGATTAGCCTAGGAAGTAGTGGTTCGTTTCCAGAAAAATGGATAATCGTGCGGAAATGGGCAAAAATCGTGCCGAAATTGATGATAATCTTGCGGAAAATGGCTAGAATCATGCCAAAATCAGCAATAATCACGCTGTTGATAGTAATTCTAATTATGAAACAAGAAAATTACCTTTTTTTCAGCCTCGCCAATGAAGCAAACCACCACAAAAACAGACCCTCCCTTGAAGGTCTGCTCCATTCTAATTATTCTATCCACCATTTAGTACTGTTCTACTCAAACCAGTTCAACTATTTATCCTTAACCATCAACCAGTAGATCTGCGCCACCGTTTTTTCCAGATTCGTAGTTCGATCAATAAAAAACAAATTCGTATCATTCTGGCTCATGCGTGACTTGACCTTCCAGTACATGGGGTGGGAGAGATAGGTCCAGTAGATAAAGACTGCATCGGCATGGTCCAATGGTGTCAAGTCCCGGTTCACATCGCCTGCTTCCCAGGCAGTCAAATGGGGAAGTTTTTCCATCAATTTCGCCTGCCAAGACGGATGACCACCAATGACAACCAGCTGCTTGTCCCGCAGAAATTCCATCATATCCTCCAACGGGACTGTCGCACCAGACTCATCCTCTACCTCCTGTAACTGCTGGTACCGCACCATGGCATCCAACTCTTTCCGCGATTGCCTTACCTTGTCCAATTCCGCTTCCTGTGAGGCCATTTCCTTCCGCTGCTCTTTCACTAATGCTTCCAACCGGCGAACCTCTTCCCTTGCAGCCTTTAGTCCCTCATTATGTATACGAACCTCTTCCTTCCAGCCCTTCTCCCTTTCCTGCCATTTTTCCGTTAACTCTCGCACCTGCTTTTGCGCCTTGAATTCCATTTCCTCCGCTCGGTTATCAATTTGCGCCGTCTTTGCCTTTAAATAAGAGTCATTTAAGGCAGACAAAATTAATGTATAGGAAAAAATTAAGTCCTCTTCCCCCTCGTGGATTAGTCCTTTCTCCTTACCTCTCTGCAGGAAATAGGCAGCCTTTTCGTATTCTTTTCGCGTCAGTTCATAGTTTTCAAACAAGTCGTACCAAGAGATACCTTCGATCTCAAGCCACAACTTTAAGATGGTAAACAACCGACTTTTTCCCGAAAACATCACCTCGGTAGTAGCTTTATCCAACTGATCAGCATATTCTCTACCTCGGAACTGGTCTACCCCCATCTCCTTGATTTCTCGATCCTTCAAATCTTTAATAAACGTCATTAAACTTAGCTTCGCCTGGGGCTTTACATCCCAACGTTCAGAAAGTTCCCGTAGATATCCCTTTGCCTCTTCGTCTAGCTCCGCCAAACCAAATTCCGACTCCCTGACCATAATTTCGAAGTTCGTTTCGGCAAATTTAATGATGTTCCCCATGGCGATGGAGCTGCTCTCAATTGCGTTCTGGACATCCTCATCGCTCTGATAAATATCCACCACCACGTCATAGCCTTGAATGGAGGAAACATAGACCCCCATTACCGCCTGAAAATTGGCTTCATCAGGGTGGACAATTTTTTTCATGCCATTATAAAAATCAGGTAAATTCATTCGTTTATGGCGTTTTCAAGAAATTCCAAGCAAACTTATAGCCCTTTTCAATGAGAGAAAAAACAGACCGGTGATCCTTTTCTCGATGGGCCCATGCCATAATCCCCCCTACTTTAATGAGCATATCGATTGTATCTGTAGTAAACAGGGACAAATTAATGTCTGCATACTCGCTATTCTTAAAAGCCTGGTAGTATTCGATTCGATTACTGGCATAAATTTTATCAATATGCTGGGTGATGTGCCTTCGCGTTGCCAATCCATACAAAACGGTCCAGCGTACAAATCTCATCTGCTCTGGCTCCCCGAGCATGGAAAACATATTGAGCGTATAAACAATATTTTTTCTTCGCCATTTCGTTCCCGCCTTAAAATCTGTCCTATACTTATTATAAAAGAATCGTTTTCAGGAAAGCCACATCCTTTTTCAATTCCCCTCGCTGTTTTTTCGACAGCTACACAAGCTGGGCCTTCGCAATGGACAAACTACTAAGTGTGTAATACGATTAGCTTATATAAGCCCTAGAGCAGTCAGGAATAAGGGCGATTTGAGTTGGTACAATAACCTTAAAGGCTGGTGAAACAATGATTAGTAAAGAATTGCTTAAAGAACTAAATGACCAAATGAATTTTGAATTTTTTTCGGCACATGCCTATTTAGCAACGGCAGCTTATTGCTCTAGTGAAAGCTTAGACGGCTTCGCTAATTTTTTCCTTGCACAGGCAGAGGAAGAGCGTTTTCACGCCATGAAATTCTATAACTTCATTAATGACCTGGGCGAAAAGGCAGAGATTGCAGGTATGCCTAATCCCAACAACGACTTCGACTCCGTATTGGATGCCTTTGAAAAGTCCTTACATCATGAAAAAGAAGTCACCCAGCGCATTTACAAGCTTGCTGACAGAGCATTGGACGAGCGTGAGCATGCAACTATGACGTTTTTGAAGTGGTTTATTGAAGAACAGGTTGAAGAAGAAGCATCATTCGATAACATCATCCAGAAGCTAAAACGGATCGAAAATGACAGCAACGCATTCTACATGCTAGAGAGCGAGCTTGGAAAAAGAACGTTTTCTCCTTCAGGAGAATAGAGATAGTGGGCATTGCCAGAAAACTTGCTTTGCCCCTTTCTGTGTTTGGAGGGCGATAGGTATATGTTGCCACTCGTTACCGGTATGCTATAATCACATTACTTTAGTATTTTACTGTGGAAGGAAGATTACATAATGCTTTTGGAAAAAAACAATAAATTACTTTTTATCGGGGATTCCATTACCGATTGTGACCGTCGCAAACCGGAGGGGGAAGGTGGTGCCGATGCCCTTGGAAGAGGGTATGTTTCCTTCGTCAATGCCTTTCTACAATCTGCTTACCCAGAGCTTTCCATCCGTGTTGTTAACCAAGGGATCAACGGCCACACCGTTCGTGATCTGGAGGCAAGGTGGCAGCGCGATGTTGTTGACCACCGTCCAGACTGGCTTTCCATCATGATTGGCATCAACGACGTTTGGCGCCAATACGACAATCCTTACTTGACAGAAAAACATGTCTATTTAGACGAGTACCGGGAGAGGTTGGAAAAACTCGTCGTGGAAACAAAGCCTTTAGTGAAAGGGCTCGTCCTCATGACACCATTTTTCATCGAAAGCAGCAAAGAGGACGCCATGCTTCAAAGCATGAATGAGTATGGGGCAGTCGTTAAGGAGCTTGCTGAAAAACATGACTGCGTTTTCGTCGATACTCAGGCAGCCATTGATAAGGTGTTAGGGGATCTCCATTCGTCTGCGTTGGCGTGGGACCGGGTTCACCCATCTGCAACGGGACATATGCTGTTGGCAAGGGCGTTTTTAAATGAGATAGGGTTTAATTGGGGTAAGTAGGGTGGAACGAAAAACCAGTTGGTCATGGATACCAACTGGTTATCATATTATTTAATTGTCACTCAATTTAATTTTTATTCTACCAATCCAATTTTTCAGAAGTAGATAATAATCTTTTAGATTGGAGTGAATTTTTACGACAACTTCTTCATTGTACGTGTGAATTGTTAAGTTTCTATCATTCACCATATTTAAAGCAAGAATAGTTTCTTCATCATTAAATAAATTCACTTCCCGGCAACTTCTTATGACACCTTTTGGAGAAGCAACTTCTATGCCTCCACGTCGTACAGGTATTGCTTTGCCGTTTTCCAAGTTATCTCAAAGGTGGATTTAAACCGTTGAATAGTAGCATCCCGTTCTACTGCATTTGGTTGACCTAACACTATAAGTTCCTCAAAAGCCTTTAATGCCTTTTCAGCAGAAGCTATACGATCGTACAATCTTTCCATAAAATAACCTCCCTTTTTATATTTTCAACCAAAGAGGGGTTTGCCGTGTCCATGTTAACAATGTCTACACGGTAAGGAATTGTGGATTCTTCTACACTATCATAAAGCTCGATCCACTTTTCTATTGGGAGCTTGTCAACACTTTCTATAGCAATATCAATATCAGAGCTTTGCTTTTCATCCCTTCTAGCCCAAGATCCAAATAAGTAGATTCTAACTTTTTCTTTACATAGAGATTGAGTTACTATCTTTTTTAATTCATAAAGTATTTGCTCACGCGAGACAGAGTCCATTAGCATCCCCTCCTTTCCCAATATTGATTAATAGCTTGCTAGCCGTTCATTGTTATACCATCATTTTACAACAGATGATAGGTAAACTATACTTCGAACAAGGTAGGTTGTAGCATCTATTCACCATTTAAAAATACCTTCCCACAAGTTAGCACTAGTAAGAAGGTATTAGGAATCTAATTATCAATTATTAAACTGTCCATTCTGAGAATCGTTGTTCCACTTCTGTATGTGAAACTACATCTCCATTCTCAACATCCTTTATGCCTTTTTCTATCTTCTGTCTTACATATAGTGTGTATTGAATGTCTTCGAGGGTACAATCATCCGGTAAATTGTCTATCGCCTTCTTAATATCATCTTTCAGCACACACACAACTCCTTCGTAAAAAGAATATTGATTAATTGTAACATGTTTCATCAAGGATTAAATAATTGGAACTTCTAAAACAACGCTATTTGCTCTGTTTCCCCTAACCTGTCAATCGTCTTTGGCTCATGGTCCTGGAAATACGCATGATGAAGCCATTTTTCCTTTGTCATTACTTGCTTGCCTGCATTTCCAGATGCCCCTCGTAATCGGCAGCTATAGATGATTGGAAAGAAGTCCTGCAGAAACTTCCCTTCTGCGTGGGCCGTTAAGGCAATGATTTGAAAACCAAGCTGCTCTGCAATAAAGAATACGGGACTTAACACATGGTCACTGGACGCTTTTCCAAACGGGTTATCCAAGATAACCGCCCGATGCCGCTTCATTTTCGGCTGAATATGCTGCTTTTTCTCAGCCACATAATTGAGAATCCCAAGGAACAAGGTCATGTTCTTGCTCCATTTTTCGCCGCCGGACCAGACGTTCGATTGCTCCCACGAATAAGAACGGGTCGTTACCTTATTGTCGTTGGTTACCTTACGACAACTCACTTTCATGGCCTCATTATTCATGATCATCTGCAACAATTGCTTGGAGTGAAGCCAAGCCTCTAGTTCCTTCCGTACCTTAGAACCGTCTTGCACGCCTTCTTCGTTCAAAAACCTCTCTGACTCCAACTGCTGCAAAATCCATTCCATGTAATCACGGATTCTCAACTTCCCGTCCGCCGATTCCCATTCCGGAATGGAGAAACTGAAAATTTGTTTCCAGTCCTCCCCCACTTTTACCTTCGTTTTCTTCGGAATTTGCCTCAACTCCTCGACGATGGTTTCGAGATGGGTGTGGATATGGTTAATAAACGTCTGGAGTTCTGCATCCTTTTGGCGGATATGCTCATTGGCATAGCTTGTAGCCCGTTCCACGCTCACCATCATGTTTTTTCTAAAGGCAATGATGTCCGCAAAGCTTTCCTTATGATCAACCCCATTCAATGCCATGTTGCGCATTTTAACATCAGTGATCACCCGGTTGCAGAAGTCACGGAAGGCACGCTTGCCCCGCTCCACGTGTACTTTCTCGCCGTCAACAGCATCACGGTTTCGTTCTAGTTCTGATGTTACTGCTGACACAAAGCCCATCCTATTAAGCTTAAACTCTCGAACTTCATCGACGCCTAATTCCTCGGTCGTTATTTGTGGTGCGTTGAAGTGATGGCCTACAGCATATCGGTCTAAGCCTTGCTCTGCTTCACTAATGCTACCAAGCTCCTTCGCAACTCGCTCCGCTTCTCCCTCTAGGTATTCCTTTTTCTCCTTCAGCCGCAGCTTTTCTTCCTTTAACTCCTCAGCTACTTCCTCCAGATCACGATCAGCAAATCCCTCTACTTCTTCTCCAGAAAAATCATCAGAGAAACGCTCCAGCTTGGTATTCACTTTTCCAGACTGACTATCTTTCAATGAAGCCTTCGCCTGAACTTCTTCTCGCAACGCTCCTGTTTCATCCTTCAACGAGCGAATTTTCTTCCAAATGGACGCCATCACCTGCTTTCCGTCACTTGGAAACAGCCTGTCCACATCAATAGACTCATGCTCATTCAACAGCTGCTGCATTTGTTTTTCCGATGTTTCGATTCTTTCGAGGGCGCCATCACGTTTCGCTTCCAGCTCCCCAAGACTCACACTGATCTCCCGGATTTTCAACTCAAGCATGCCCATGCGGTCTTTAATGACCTTCTTCGTCTCGTGGGAAAAAATCGGATCAACATCCTTCACAGCAACAAAGTCATCATCTTCCTTCAGTTGTTGTATTTGTACATCAAGACGTTGAATCCGGCTGTCCAAATCGTCTTTCTGGGAGCGGTTGTGTGCGAGCTGTTGCTCTAATCCTTTTTGCTCCCTCGACAGGACAGAAACCTGCTGGTGTTTTTCCTGCTCTTGCTTTTCTTCCATTTCCACTTGCTTTGCAAACAGCAGATACTGCTCCGCTCCTTTTAATCTCTCAACCAACCGCTGCTTTTCATCCCGCAACTGCTCATAGGTTTGTTTCAATGAAGAAAGTTTCCTAGTCAAACCTTCCAACTCGTCCTTCAAACGCTCAATCTTCCGCGCCAACTCCTCGAGCTTCCCTGTCTTCTCCCTTAGTTCTTTCTCCCATGCATCCTTTTTTTCAAAGGGATAGTGGGCAAAGAAACTATCAAACTCATGAAGGGCCTGCTCCCAATCTTTACGCTCCTTTTCTTTCGCTTCCCTCTGCGCCGTAATTCTTCTCGCAGCCTCACCAATTTCTAATTTCCAGACGGCAAACTCTGCAGATTGGCTGTTTCCTTCCCAATGGGCCGGGGCAATCCACGACAAACGTTCACCACTCGAATTATCTCCACCGGTAGAAATTCCAGCTGCTTCTTCTGTCGTCATTACAACAATGGGAAACTGAAGTCGGTCGGCCACTTCCTTCAACTTCACCTCCAACGCAACCTTCGCCTTCGCTGTCGTCACTAATGTCACCGGCCACAAGGGGTAGTCCAGTATTTTTCTTTCCCGTTCCACTTCCTCAAAAGTCTCGAGATATTCCACTCCTGTTTGAAGGAAACCGAATTTATTCCGCCACGCTGGCAGCTGACTTTCCACATAGGCATCACTAAAGAACGTGGACTGGCCCTCATAATCATCCACAAACCGGTAGGAAAGGCGTTCCTTATACAGTAAATTGCTTCTTTCCTTATCAATTTGGTCCATACTATCAAGAATCCGGGTGGCAATCGTTTCTTGCTGAAAGTAGACAGAATCCAAGCTGGCCCATTGCTGGCGAACGGACGCAAGCTTCTCAATTAAGGCAACCTCCCTTTGACTAACTTCTTCTAAGTGATAGGCTAGCTGCTTTTTCTCCCCTTCAAGATCAGCAACTTGCTGTCGCAGCGCCTCAATTTCCGCTGCCTTCTCCTTTTGCTCACCGACAAGCCTTTTCTCTTCTGTTAGGATTCGTTCCAGTTCCCCGTCTATCTGTCCTTTTCTTCCTGTCCATTTCTCGACCTCTTCAGAAACACTTTCTTCCGTCGGATTCGTTAACAGTTCTTTCTCTAACGCCTTCATATCTGCCTTTCGCATGCGAATGCGTTCCTGCACCTGAGAAAGGGCTTGTTCTGCCGTTCGTTTCGCCGACTCCAACTCTTGCGCCTGCCCTTGAAGGGAATCTAACTCCCTTACAATTGGATTTCGTTCGTAAACGAGCCCCTGCTTTTCTTTCTCCATTTCTTCTTGTTTTTTAAAAAATAGCCGAGAAGCTTGGCCTTCGCTTCTTCTAACTGGTCCTGTAGCTCATCTAGTTCCTCTGTTTGATCAAGCTTTTCCATCTCTGCTTCAATATCTTTCAGGCGATCTTGATGTTCCTTTAGGGCTTCCTTCCACTCCGCGTACTGCAGAGAATAGTAGTCCTTTTCCTTCTGAACAAGCTCCTCTTCCTTTTCCTCGAAAGTCACTCTTGTAAGCTTGTAATCTTTCTCTAGCGATGCAAGCTTATTTTTCTCTCGTAAAATATCTAGGGAGGCCTTTTTTTACTTTGTGGGAATAATTGGATTCTTTCCAACGCTCAAGCTGTTGTTCGATCGCTGCTTTTTCCTGCAAGGCTGCTTGTTTTTCCGCTACTGTTTCCTGCCAAATCCCCTTCGCCCGTGCCTTCATCCCTACATACTGCTGCTCTTTTTTATGAAGGCCTTCGTAGATGGCAACATACTTCTCCAGTTCCTCTTGTATCCGTTTGTTTTCTTCGATCGTTTCCTTCAACTTTTTATAGTTTTTAAAACTCGTATATTGTTTTTCAAACAAATCAGCAAACATTCCCTCATCATGGCCAACAATGGAGCTCTCTACCGTAGGGATAAGGAGCCGGTCAAACAGCTGATTTGTGTTTTTGCAGTCATCAAAGAAAGCCTCGACGCCCCCTTCTGTACTGTTAATCTTCACGACGCTTTCCCATTCGCTGGAGATAATATGGTACTGCTCTTCCAAATAAGCTTTGTATTCTTTAATGGTCGCGAACGTTTTCGCATGGAAGGATTTTTCCTTCATGCCTCCGTAATAATCGACCAGTTCTCCCCGGTCCGATGGACGCTTCCCTGCCTTTCCGTCCCGCACGAACGGAATTCCTTCAATGTCATTCGGGTCATTCCCTGTATATTCATAAACATAGCGGAGAGAATCGAGCCCGTGCTTCGTCATAAACAACGAGACGGCGGTGACCACATATTGGCGCGGTTCCTCGTTCGTGATCCACTCGATGGCAATGTGTGCCGGGGCATTTTCCAACAGGAGTGTGTCCTTCATTTTCCGATCGGCCAAATCCACATGGGGGAGGATCGCCTGTAGGGCCGTTTGAATTAGCACCGTCTTTCCGCCGCCGTTTTCTAGGAGGATGGCCCCGTTATAGCCGTCGAACAGAAACAGTTCATCGTTATAGCGCTTGTTTCCTTCCTCGTAGATTACATTTGTAAGGCGAATTTTACTGATGGATGGCATCGTCTTCACTCCCTTCGAACCCGTAAATAAACTCTAAAATACCACGGTTATATTCCACTTCCATATAAAACCGTTGAATGACCGTTTTTGCCTTTTCCGTTAATATCACTTCATTGTTCCCAATATCTTGGATGAGATCCTGATCCATAAGGAATCGCTTTACCGTATCGATAAAGCTGAACCGGCTAATCGTATTCCCCGTTTGCTTTTTCGCCGTTTCCTTAATGTCGTCCATGTCATCCCATTTTTCAATAATCAACCGCCAATTATAAGAAAACTCCTTTTCCAGTTCCTGCATTTCGTCTTCATCATGGACCTTTAGCTGATCGATTCGTTCTTGAATAAAATGCACCCACTCTTCTATGCGGATAAACTGCCGCGTCGGCTCCTGGCTTTGATACGTATCGTAAAAGCTCCCGAACAGAACGAGCGTGGAAAAATAGAGGAGGTAAATATCCCCGTTGGTCGCTCCAGACCGGAGATAATTACGCTTAATCCAGTCATTGTTCACATGGAATGGGGACAGCTTTGTTCGTGGGACTAGGAACATCTGCTCACTGGTGAGAATGATGACACAGTCCACCTCCCGGCCAAAGCTGTCAAGGAGACCGCGAATCTCCTCATCAGCCTTATACTCCTGCACCGCATCTTTGTCGGCTGCACCGTCCCGTGCTAGCTTCGTATATAGTTGAAAAGCTTTTACTATCTTCGTTTCTGAATAATGCATATTAGTTTTCCTCCAAAGTCAGGTTCATTTGTTGAATGGAGTAGCGTTTTACTTTCGAAATCGTGCCCTTGCCTTCTTCGATGGTAAGAGTTTGCCGTCCTAACAGGTTTAAGGCACTGCTAAGTAAGGTCTTCTGGCCATCCTCTTCATTAACTGTCCCATTCACAATCGGCGAGCGCTGATGAAGGATCAGCCAAAAATCATAGAAATAGCGCTGTTCCAGAATGTTGTTGACGTCACCCTTTTCTTCAAGATAGTTCATGACATCGAGAAGCGTCGCGCCCTTCCCTGCGTAGTGGGCATCCAAATACAGGTCCATCACTTCCCTATAGCGCTCCATGAGCCAGTTGCGGTAGGCATTGTCCGCTTCATTCACGTCCGCCTCCATCAGCCCCTGCTCCACTCTCTCTTCCCGCTCTTCCGTAATATTTTGCTCGGAAAAAATCGTTAACGGGGACCACACTTGGTTTTCTTCCACTTTTAGTAGTGGGTGGAGGACCCCTTTCATGGCTTCCATTGGCAATGGCGTAGACACCACTTTTGAAACAATGTCCTGATCAAAGTTGAACGCTTGAATTCCTGTGTAGTACAAGGATTCTTGTGCCGTCAGTAAGGTCGTGTTTTTCAAGGCAACGGTTTGCTCTAACAAACGGGAATGATCATAATGGACCTTCTCCAACTCTTGATTGATCTTTAAGACGAGCTCGTACGTTTTCCTTTCCCGCTGGTGCACATCTCTCGAGTAAAGGCGATCCCGCGTTTCCTTCACAAATTGGCGGAGCTCCTTGAATTCCTCGTCCTCCCGGGCAAGGCGATTATAAATATCTTCGAGGAGCTGTTTATAGCGTTCGAAGGTTTCCTCAGACACGATGCTCCGCTGAATTTCATGCTTGAGTTTAAGCATTCGATCCCCTAAGGTCTCCACGTCAATGCGCATCTCGTTAATTTGCCGGAGGGCACCCTTGAATTCACCCTTGTCCAGTTGTTTTCTGAGCATCAATTGATTGATGGAAAGCTGAAATTCACTGTAGAACTCCTTTGTGGCAAAAAGCAGTTCGAGGCCGTCTTCATCCAGTGTGTAGTACTGCGTATTTGTTTTCACATCAAAGGCATTTGCCTTAAGAATGGAGTACTCCAGCGTATCCTCTTTCACTTCTTCCCAGTTGAAAAATTGTAGCTTCGTTTTTTCCCGGTAGTAGGCCGGAAGGTTTGCACGATGGATCTCGCTATTCTTTCGTAGGTGGCCTCTTCTAAAGAATATTGGTTGGCCGTCACGGTTTGGAGGAACTGAGCCAGTTCCTTTACCCCCGATTTCGTTTGCCGCATGATTTTTTGCTCGAAAAAGAAGAGGAGGGTTAACAAACCGAGTCCCTTCATGTCGATAATGTTGTTGTTTTGGTCTTGCTCCCGTTTTCGGTCTAACTCAAACAGGGGGTCGAAGAGGGCGAGCCGTTTCATCCGTTCCCGGTAACCGCTCGTTAACTCCCTTATATCCATTCGGTCCAATCTGTTTCCCTCCAAATCTGTTGTAATTCCTTCGTTTTTAACGTTTCTTGCGGCAAATAATTACCTTCGTTAAGTAAGTTTTTTATGTTTGTTTGTTCTTGGGTCCTGAAGTGGCTGAGGAAGTGAACGGTCGCCTCCTGCTGCTCCCGTTGGTATTCTTTACCCGAAGCCGGCGTTTTAGCGAGACACGCTCGGTAAAAAGGCAGTGCTGGGTGTGCTTCCGTTCGTTTATTCAGAGAATGCCAAATGGCGATGCCTTCCCTGTCAATGTCTCCAAAATATAGGAAGTGATGGTCTGCTTCGATCGGGTACTGCGCCTGAAATTGTTCAATACTTTTCACGATTTTTTTGCCGCTTCCGTAAATGAGCGTTGAGAACATCGCGCTTGTCAACTCTGGCAGCAACCCTTGGTAAGTTGTTTTGTTTTCTACGATTAGGTGCAGTTGCGTGCTGTTTGTTAGTTGGTTTGGGTTCATGGCAAACATGAGTGGGTCTGAAACGGGAATGATGTTTAACTTTTCATAGATTCCCAGTTGTTCTAACAGCTCTTTCCCGCCTTTTTCCGTTATCCATTTCTCATCCCCTACCAGTTCATAGCTCCGTTCTGGTGCAGGCACCGGTTCCGTTGGAAACTCGTATTTCGCGATGTAATGGTCGATCTTTTGGATAAAGGTAGATCTCTTTTCCAAATGGATGGGTCTTCATTAAAGTAGAAGTCGATGGAGATGGCCTGGTGTAGTTGGGATCGATATCGTTGCAATTCTTGATGGAATCCTTCTTTTAATGGAGATTTGTTGATCCTGTATTGGAAAGCGAGGGATGGTGTGCGCCCATTCCGCCCTTTTGCCTTAACCATAATAAGTACTCCCTCTTCTTCGAGGAGGAGGATGGTGTTAGCAAAATCTTCATATGTATGTAGCTGAATTTTTGTTAGTTTTTCTAATTCCGTTAAAGTAATTGTTTTCTTAGCATAAGCTGCCAATCGCTTCTTTATTTTTTCCATGGGTGCTTCCCCCTAAAACCTGACATATTTCTACCTTTTATTTTACTAGATTGTTTGAAGGATAACAGTAGAAAAATATGTTAGGGAATTTTGGGTTTTAGATTACTAAATTTGGAGCTTAAAATGGGTAATTTTTGCGGTTGTTATTTAGAATTACTATTAACAGCACGATTCTTGGTGATTTTGGCATGATTCTCATCAAAAGCGGCAGGATTATTCACTATTTTGGCACGATTTTTCGAAATTTCGGCACGATTATCCATTTAGCTGGAAATTAGTGACCCCCATCATACTAAATATCATTAGTTAAACAGGGCAAATTAAGTTTTTCACCATTAAATAATCGGAATAAGCCAACTCACCCGACTCTTTCATCTCTTTTCTTGCAAAAAATGTCCCAAACAGCTAGTAAAACAAGTCTTCTATCCTCTTTTTCAGCCAATCAGCATCATTACACTAACAGCTAAAACCATAAATAGGCATAATCAGCTACCACACGTTGCTCATTATGCCTACATATTTGAGATGATTGGCTCACACGCTACCTAATATCCGGCTAGGAACTTTTCCTCCCTTCTCGCCAACTGCACCGTTATTTTTTTACCGTCAAAGGAATCATTAGCTCGTGCATCCTTGAGCCGTCTTTGGCGCTTTCGGTAAAGAGGATAAGTGTTGCAGTGTTATTGGCAACTTGATCGAAGTTGATGATAACCTCGAACTCTCCCCAGTCAGGAGCCCCAGTAGAGGCAGTCGTAAAGCCGTTGGCCAAAATATGGTGGCCGTCCTCCAACTCATACAAAACTGTCCCTTCATACACTCGGGCCAACCCGCGGACAACAACTTGATTTTCCACTTCCGAATGTGGCGCCGGTTCGTATATCTCGAACACACTGTTTTCCGCCACTACGGTTTGCCCGTCACCATCACTATCGCCACCACTCCAATAGTCATCCTTTGCATTCTTTAATGGAATGACCAACTCATGTAATCGGGAGCCGTCCTTGGCGCTTTCTTCATACAGAATCAGCGTGGCCGTACTGCTGGAAATGAAGTCTACATTAATCGTAATCTCGAACTCTCCCCAACCCGGGGCACCGCTTGAAGCTGTCGTAAATCCGCTGGCTAATATATAGTGGCCATCTTCCAACTCATATTGGATGGTCCCTTCATACACTCTGGCCAAACCGCGAACAACTACTTCATTTTCGATTTCATCATTTGGTTTAGGGGTTATTATTTTGAATGCATCATTTTCTAGGACGTAGGAAGGTTCATTGTCTGGAGTGTCTTTTGGTTCTGATTTTCCGTTATTGGTTGCAGGGGTTTCTGGAGATTTGCTTTTGTCAGGCGCCGGAGCTGTATTTGCCCCCTTATCCTTATCGTCATTCTCTTCTGTATCTGGGTCAGTTGTTTTGTCAGAATCCTCCCCGCCATCTCCATCAGTATCGGAACCAGATTCTTCCGTCGTGTCATCCTTCTCCTCCGTAGCATCTTCACCACCCGTGGTTTCTTCCGTTTCGTTCTGATCTATATCTTCCCCTAAATCTTCAGAGACATTTGATTGATTACAGGCCGCGAGCAACACAAGGCTGGCAAACAACACAAACAAGTATCGTAGAATTTTTTTCATAGATTAATCCTCCTTTCTTACCTCTTTAGACGAGAGTTAATCATATTAGTAACGCTTTATGTTGAAATTAGGCCATTTTACCTTTCATTTATTGTCTCTTTGCAATCATTTCGCTGCCTCTCCAATATTAACTTCAACTAAACTAGACTTTCCCCATGTTAATTCACGGCAATTCGTCAACCTTCAACATATTACCTAGCACTAAAAACCCGTAATTCGACGAAATTCTCCATACTAACGAGGACAAGGTAGGAACATATTACCATTTAAATCACGAACTAATATTGACCTTCCGAGACGCATATGAAATAATAAAAGTAATATAGATTTTTTCACATTTTCCCTCATTGATTACACATTTCACTCCACAGTATCGGCACAACTACACGATAAAACTTACATCTCAAGCTACTAGGACAACTTGGTTAATTTCTAAATTTTAAAAAGGAGAGGATAGACTATGCCAGAGAAGGCAACAAATGCACCGCTGCTTACTGTTAATCCTATTAAGGCACAAGTAGATGAAGTCATTCACATATATTTGTCTCGCTGTCCACCTAAAACGGAAGTCACCCTTCGCGCAAAAACAACCGATGAAGAAGGTAAGCTGTTTGAATCTCACGCTGTATTTTTAACGAGCGAAGAAGGAAGTCTTGAAGTAAGCAGCCAAAAACCCATACGTGGTACTTACGATGAAGCAGATCCGATGGGATTATTCTGGTCCATGGAGTTTAGTCACCGAAAAAAGAAGGATGCATTTGTAAAGCACGCCTCCACACCTGTATTTGTGGACATTACCGTTGAAATTGATGAAGAGGTTCAAGCAGAAACAACCATTACCCGTTGTTTTAGCGACCCTTATATCAAAAAAATAAAGGTAGAAGAGGACGGTTTAGTTGGCTGTATGTATAAGCCATCACTCATTAAACAATGTCCAGGCGTACTCATTTTAGGTGGAACGGATGGGGGAAATCAGGAGCATGCTGCGGCCCTACTCGCCACCCACGGCTACGCTGCATTCGCCTTATCTTATTTCGGTGTAGAAGGTCTTCCGAAAAATCTCGTTAATATTCCAATCGAATATTTTGAGAAAGCCATCCATTGGATGAAATCACAACATGAAGTTATTGATAGTCAGATTGCCGTAATAGGTTTTTCCCGCGGTGGAGAATTGGCATTACTTCTCGGCACCATGTTTGATGATTTCAAAGCAGTTATTGCCGGCTCACCTAGCGCCTTTTTAACGTCAGGTATGGTTAACCGGATTTTCACTCCAAAGCCTGCATGGACATATAGAGGGGAAAGCTTACCTTATTTGCCATTTGCCTACCGGCTGTCAAATATGGTTAATACGTGGAATAAGATTATCTCTCGCGAACCCTTTTCCTTTTTACCAATTTGGGATAACAGCTTAAAGGACAAGGAGAAGATCAAACCATCGAGGATACCTGTGGAAAAAATTAAGGGCCCTGTTCTTCTTATTTCTGGTGGTGACGATCAACTGTGGCCATCCTCATCTTATTGTGACATTATGATGAAAAGGCTTACAAAGAAAAAGCGCCCCTTTAGGGACCTTCACTTAAACTATGAAAAAGCAGGGCATTTCTTATGTTTTCCTTATAGTTTGCCTAACTTGCCAGTCAATGTTTACGCTGTAGTTGGAGCACGAAAGGTAGCTTTTGGTGGGACGACGAAAGAAAATGCCCACGCAGCAAGGGCATCGTGGCTAGAGATTTTGAAGTTCCTAGATACTACCTTTAAGAAACGAGTAGAGAAAAACGTCGTACCGATATGTTAACAGATTTGGAAATGCTTTTAAGTGTCGGAGGCCCTCTTTTTTGAGGGCCTTTTTGTGATTCTTTGAGCACCTTTCTTTTGGCGTGGAGTCTACGGTACAGACACGTCACCTGTTTCCCCCCCTCCACCTGTACGTACCCCCAGCCAATCAATCTAACACTTCTGCAAAATTTTTTTTACCTCATCCACTAAATGAGCCGTATTGTACGCCTGGTACAAAGAAGTAGATAATCGCACAGGTCACCGAAGAAAAAAACGCTCATACTGGGTTTGCCGCGAGCCAAAGGGACTCATGGTTAAATCCCAAGCAAGGCGGAACAGAGCGACTCGCTCTTTAGCACCAGCACCTCTTCCTTGTAGGTACTGCTCTAAATCCTTCCCGACTGCTGACTGAAAGTCCTGTTCCGTTGGCAAGGAGATAAACCCGCTGGCCCCAAGAAGATGCAAGACCTCCACCAGGCGTCCGTACCCTTTTTGAAAATAGTTGGAAGCGACCATTAATGGAATCTTTTCCGGAACCATTAACCCAAAGTCATTCATAAATGCCTTATTCTCTCCTCGGTATATTAACGATTTCATCACCTCGAGGGTGACAATGATCTCAGACAGTTTCTCCTGTACATGTTGGTACCCCTTGATGCCAATAGATTCCGCGACTGCTTCACCTATACCCAACAAATACTCGGTCTTCACCACTTGCCTTGCCGCTGCCTGAAACAACAGCATCATGTTTAAGTTCGTGTCCGAGTAAACGGCTGCTGCCCTGTCTGGATCCTTGTAAATAAACACCCGCTCCCAAGGGACGACTACCTCATCAAAGACCACCACTGCGTCCACTTCATCAAATTGTGCTGTCAATGGGTGGTCAAAGTGATTCGCCACTGACGGAGCATAAGGCTCACGGCAAAGGAATTTCAGCCCTTTCGTGTTGGAAGGGATGGCAAAGGCATAAGCGTACGAGGGGTCTGCTGCCGCCGCTCCAGTTGGAAGGACTAACACTTCATCGGTGATGCCTCCCTGCGTTGCCAGAAGCCGTGCCCCATGCACGACAATCCCATCAGGCCCCTCATCCACAACACGGGCGGCGACAATGTCCCCCTTGGTCATTTCTTGAAAAAAATCATACTGCCAGTAGCCAGGGGAACGGTTCATTTGGGGATTAATAAAGGTATGGGTAAAGGACAAATCGTTCCTTATGGCGTATTCATACATTGCTGACACGTTTTTCCCATAAGACTCTTGGAAAAACGTTGTTGCTGCACCTAATGTCATAATTGCCGTATTAATATAATCAGGAGACCGCCCCACCGTCCCGCAGCTTTTTCTAGCCCACAGTTGGGTTGCTTCCCGACGGTTCACTAGATCCGCTACCGACTTAGTCTGATGATAGGCGAAGTTAATCTGTTCACCACTTAAACTGGTGTCAGTCAAGATACCTTCAAAATCCTTTTCGAATTGCATATCATACAAGGCTGCCTTTGTTTTCAAAATGCCCTGAAATGCCGGATGCTCGGAAAGCTTCCCTGACACCCTCTCTCCTTGAATCCACACTTCGTTCCCCATTTTATCTATTCTATCAATATAGTTTTTGCCGTTAATTAGGCCCACCAAGCATCCCTGCTTTCCCTCAAAACGTTAATTTACTATATGCATCTCTAGGCTGTCCATTGAACGGAAATCACGGTTAAGATACAAAAAACTGGCAAGGAAGGATTTGATCCTCACTTGCCAGCTATAAACAGATATAACTTAATTATTACCTAACATTCCATCCACTTGATCACGATTAGCTTCTACCCAATTTCTCGCAGACTCAGTAAATGGCACGTTGTTGTGCTCGTATTCATACATCATTTCCTCTAAATCGGAAACTTCAATGCTCCAACGGGATAAAATTTCGTAAGCTTCTGGATGCTTGTCTTCTAAGCCTTGATAAGAAAGAACATATACATTATCATGCTTGAAGTGTCCTTCTGGATCCTCTAAAAACTTTAGGTCATGTCTAGAAAACATGGAGTGCGGTCTCCAGCCCGTAATGATAAATGGTTCTTCCTGCTGAATCTTTGATTCCATTACACTTAGCATGGCCGCTTCACTTGTAGGCATCAACTCAAAGCCTTCTAGATCATAGTTTGGATTCTCCATAACATCTCTAGAGATCTCTACAATCCCTGCACCTTCGTCGATTGTAACAATCTGTCCTTCGTAAAGATCTGCTTTTCCAGCTAAGTCAGCGATACTATTTTCGTCCACGTAAGCAGGAACAACCCAGCCTAGCGGAACATTCTCATAGCTTGTGGCAACCATTTGCAAGGAATCTTCATACTCTGCCCATAACGCTTCCTCTGTATATGGAAGCCATGCATCCATGAAGAAGTCAATCTCCTCGTCCTTTAAGCCTTGAAAAATAATTGGTTGGTCCAGTAACGTGATTTCCACGTCATATCCCGCTTCTTCTAAAATCAATTTGGCAATTTCCGTTGGTGCTTCTGTGCTTGTCCAAGCAGTTTGTCCAAACACGATCGTTCCTTTTCCGTCTGCTTCGTTTCCTCCACAGGCCCCTAACAATAAAAGTGAAATAAGTGCTACTACTGATAATAGTTTTTTCATGATGATTAAACTTCCTTTCTTGGTTGTAAAATTTGTTGAAACTGCTCTTTCATTGTTTCTGGTGTAAATTGCAGGGAGTCAGCCTTGAGTGGCTCCCAACAGTCGAATGCTTCTGCATTCAGCTTCTGGATCATGTTTTTTGTATCATAAATCTTTAAGTTGTACACCCAGTTAGCCATTGTTAAGAGGGAGGACATATGAGCTCCTTCATTGGAGGCGGTGCTTGCATCATGGACGAGGTGAACCTCGTAATCCCTGAAGTAGGCATCGAACACGGAAGTCATGAGGCAGCCGTCTGTCACGACCCCACTCATAATTACCTCCTTCACACCTAAACTTCTTAAAGTGAGGTCCAAGTCTGTTTCGTAAAAAGCGCTCCACCGCTTTTTATCAATAATAATGTCGCCCTCTTGAGGCGTTAGAGCATCGATGATCTCCACTTGGTCCGTGTTTGTGTTGTAGTAAAAAGGGGTTCCGTCTTCGTTCAGCGGTTCTCCTTTCGATAAGCCCACCCCGTCGGCACGGTTTATTTGTCGCGTGTAGATGACAGGGATCTCGGCATTCCTGGCCGTTGCAATGAGCTCCTTATTGTTTTGAATGGCTTCTTCCATCTTAATGAGGCCGAAGTTCCCTTCCTTTTGCATATCAATGATGACTAGTGCTGTGTTGTTATTTTTCATAGAAAATCTCCTCTTGTTGTAATCCTTTCTGCCTTCCTTACTGACAAAGGCAATCTATTTATCTTCTTTCGGAAAATGCTTGAAAATCTCACCTGATTCCATGGAATTGGCTAACCGCATAATCCAGTTTAAATAGACTCTTGCATCTTGAATAAGTTCTAAATCCCGCGAAGCCAGCTCCTGTGCCTCTTGGCTGTCTGGATTTTGACTAATTTCTTCAATGACCGGCTCCGTTTGATCTAACGCTTTTGTAATTAAACCTCTCTCCAGGCGAAGCATTTTCACATAGAAGTTAATAAAGTTTTTCAAAAAATCTTTTTCAGCAATATAAAGGTCTTTTCTTTCTCCCTTTTTCCAAACCTTCGTTACCATTTCCGTATCCATTAACTCTCTGATACCGTTGCTGACGCTAGCTTTACTCATGGCAACCTGATCCTTTATTTCATCTAATGTAAGTGGTTCGTCAGAAAAATAGAGCACCCCGTAAATTCTTCCTACTGACGGTGTCACCCCGTAGATGACCATGGACTGAGCAATGGCACTGATAATCACATCTTGGGATTTCTCAAGTTCTTCCCGATGACTCATGGGCTTTTGCCTCCTTTCTTGGAAAACTACGTAACTGCAGTTTGTTTCGTTTATTAGCATTTTGATTAATTTGTTTAATTTATATTAAATATATTAAACAAAATGAATTAGTTTGTCAAATCAAGTAGGGGATTATTCGATTTTAGGGTAAACAGCTAGTCATATTGACCCTCCCGCCCTCCTCTCCACATAATTAACAGAGAAGAAAATCAAAAAACTGCTGCAGAGACTTCTCTACAACAGTGAAACCCTTAACTCGGCTGCCCCAATTTGGTTAAGAAATTTTGCGTATAACAATCCCCATAAACCCCAACCCCTAGGTGGGTAAAATCCTGGTGAAGCAAATTGACCCGATGCCCTGGACTATTTAACCAACCTTCCACCGCAGCAAATGAGGTAACCTGTTTTGCTGCAATATTTTCCCCAATCATTCGGTAGGGAATGTTAAATCGTTGAAAACGGTGAGATAACTCACCCCTTGTTGGTGATGTGTGGGAAAAATAATGATTTTCAAACATATCCTTACTATGCCCTAAGGCAACTCCAGCACTTTCATCGTCCCAATCCAATGGTGACAACTGATGCCTTGCCCTAATAACATTCGTAATTTCAAAGATTTGCCGTGCCATTCCCTTCTCTGCTTCACGCTTCATATCTGGACTAACGGCAGGAGAAGCTGGTAGTCTACCAGAATAACTCATGGAGTATGGCCGATACATTAAGAGAGCGGAAGGAGTTAAGTACCAAATTCCACTTAAATCTTTCGTGAACGTATCAAAGGAAAGGACGGCCCAATTCTCCCCATAGGAAATCAGAGGTTGCACGTGTATATCCTTCTCCGACAAATGAAATTGACAGGATACATGACTAGTATTCACTTCAATGTCTCTTCTAAAATTGTATTTCCTTGAAAACACCGTATACGTTGGACCCCTACCTGCTTTGTTGTTGTTCATCGTATAAATGGACATGACCCGCCCTTTGTAAACTCCCACTTGAATATAGGATGTACGCCGATTATGATAGATCCACCATTCATGCCCAAAAACCGACAAATCAACTCGATTCGGATTACCCAGTTGTGCTTGAAGACTAGTGGCAGGTTGGTTGAGGAATTTGTGAAGTGGCCTGTCATTATTGGTGGTTGTAGTATTTTTAACCCGACTTGCCTGCATCCCCTTAACAACTGCATGATTATCTTTCCTTTTATCATTTCGCGAAAAAAAGAGGTAGGCCACGACACCTATAATGATCGTTAAAAACATATTTTCAAAGGTTACCATTGAATTAATATCCCTTCCCGTTTTCCACTATTTTTAACTTAATAGATTTGTTTTAAACCACAACACGCCCCTTCCAACAAAATAAATAAAATAAAAAGCGTATGCTATGAAACTTGCCATAACACACGCTTCCCTTGCTCTATTCAACCTCTTTCTTACTAAACCTTCTAAAGACATGCTAAACTCGCATTTTTCCGACCCCAAAACAACATCACTTTTTCTCCATCAGCCATTTACCGAGCTTGATGGACCCGTCACCCTTCGAATTCATGACATAGGAGTCCAAGGCAAATAACTTACTTCCTGTTAAACCAAGATGCAGACACACGGCCAAAAGTAAAAGATTCAATTCGTAACCTGGCCCGGCTGCACTCCTGATTAGACCTTCTGGCCAATGAACAAAGAAAATGGCACCCACCATTACTGGTATCAGGAGCAGCGCCGCAATCCTTGTGGCAAACCCTACAATCAATGCGGCACCTGCCCCAAGTTCCACGACTGCCACAATCACAGCCATCTCCCCTGAAATACCAATACTCTCAAAATAGGTAATTGAATTTCCAATCCCGTTCTGGAACTTTGCCAGACCATGGCTAAAAAAGATTACTCCAACGATAATACGAACAATACTAATTCCTACATGAACACCGTTCATTTTTATTCCCCCTCACTCAAACAAGTTGTCCTTTTACTATGAATAAGAGGGGAGACGGTGTTTTATTCCAACCGATTTTACTATCTTCCTATGAGCTTCATCCCTTTATTTTTCTGAAAACAAAGGGGCGTAAGCATAGACAGCAGGGGAGCCGCCCGAGTGAATAAACAATATATTATTAGACGATTGAAAATAGCCCCCATTCCGAATCAGGTCCACAACGCCAGCCATGGCTTTGCCAGTATAAACAGGATCAAGAATTAGCCCTTCCGTTGCGCCAGTTAACTTCACAGCCCCCACCATTTCATCGGTGGGCAAGGCATAGCCAGGACCGACATACTCGTCAAAGCAAAGAATCGACTCCCGTTGGACGTCCTCGTTTAACTGCAAGTGGGCGGCTGCCTCATTCACCAGTTCAAACACTTTCTCTTCTTGTTCCTCCTTACCACGACTTACATTTATACCAATAACTTTCGCTGAACTGCCTACCCCTTGCAAACCAGCTACTAACCCGGCATGCATGCCGCCGCTTCCACTAACACAGACCACATGATCAAACTTGACGCCTAGTTGTTTTTCCTGCTGGATGATTTCCTGGGCACAGGCGGCATAGCCCGTAATTCCAGTAACGTTGGACCCTCCTACAGGAATAACATATGGCTTTCGGCCTTGCGCCTCTAATTCCTGCGCCTGCTTCGCCATCTCCTCGTAGACATCTGCTCCATTGGGAATCACTTTTATGTTTTCTGCTCCGAGCAATTGGTATAGGAGGTAATTACCGCTTGTCTTTGTATAGTAAAGGTCCCGTGCATTTTCCTCGAGGACCAGGATACATTTCAACTTTTCCTTCACGCACGCCGCCAACGTTAACCGGCAGTGATTGGATTGAATACCGCCAGCCGTAATGATCGTGTCAGCCCCCTTCGCCAAGGCATCTCCAAGAAGAAATTCTAGTTTCCTCGTTTTGTTCCCCCCTTGTGCTAAGCCGAGAAGATCATCTCTTTTGAAAAACACGTTGGGGCCTGCTTCACTAATGGCCTTGGATAGGTTGGGGGCAGCCTCGATGGGGGTTGCTCCATATGTATATTGACGTCTTGGAAAATTAGTTAAGTTCATTTTTTGTGTCACACTCCTTTGAATGAATTGGTTTACCCTTAGTATCTTCGCTGAAAATTAGCAATTCCCTTTTTATAAAATAGGCTCCTCTATATTGACGTTTCATATAGTTATTTTTCTTACAAAAATAAGGGAGATTAGTTTAGAGGTTGGAGGTGGTTGAAATCCCCATCTATAATTGACCCCATGTGAAGTAGGCAGGCATACAATCAATAAAGGTGAGCTGAAATAGGTTGGTAGTAAGGGTTTGTTAATAAGTCTAATTATACTTCCATTAAAGGAGGTTTTGACAATGAAAGACAATTCCTTGCCGTTTCCTTTTAAGCATTTGCCAGTCGTTGGCTTACTTTTCATTAAAAGCGATATCAAGAATCCCCACGGATTTTTTTACTAGATCGTTTGGGGTAATTCCTCATCTCTCTGGATGAGGAGTTTTTTTGTTTTGCAAAATTGTCCGTATTTTAGTTAAAAATGCATCTAAATTGTCGGAGTTTGATCTAATCCTAATAGGCTCTGGATTTGATATTAAGAAATTCTGCACTAATTCTTTTAGAAATTGTTCCACTTTACCACCAATCCCCATGTTTCCGTGTATCTTTCAAGTAACTCCCATTGCTAAATTTCCAGTTAAATGGATAATCATGCCGTTTTTGTTAAAAATCATGCCGTTTTCCATAATAATCATGCCGCTTTCAGGGAAAATCGTGCCGAAATCAGCAAAAATCTTGCTATTGATAATAATTCTAAACCAGACTAGCCTATTTCCACCGAAACAGACTTATTTTCCTATACACATGGAATGAAAGGGAAAGTTTAACATAACATAGGAATGGGTACTTATACGTAGGGGGCGATTCATTGTGACGGAAAACCAACAACCTATTCAGAGTGAATTAGCACAGGAGCAGGCAATGCAGGCTATTGAGCACGGAAAATATGCTATGGAACAAAGCGAGCATCACACAAATGTACAAGCACTTCTCCAGGCACAGCAAGAAATTCTTCTTGCCACCACCCAGTTAGAAAAAGCGGAAGCAACTGTTCTTCATCAACAGTATCAGTTGTTAGAAAACATCCAGGAACTACTGCAGGAAGCTGCTGCCAAACTGCGGCAATCATATAATTAATCTTCACCATGAAATAATAAGTGGCCCATTTTTTATGGAAATGGGCGTATATCCAATCAAATTCCCTTTAATAAAATATGGTAGTAAGTGTAAAGGGTAAGAAACCCTTTAAATCTGCTTCTAAAGGAGGCATTGAGAATGACACACACAGGATTAGGCGGAAGCTTCGCGTTTATACTCGTGATTTTCATTCTCTTAGTAATCATAGGGGCAGTTGTTGCAACACCTCATGGTTACGGTTACTACTAAGAAGAGACAAGGGAAGTAAATAAGAGAGGGACGTCAAATAACGTCCCTCTCTATTTATGTTCCAAATCCTAATTGCAGTCATGCTTTGCAGAAAAATTATGATCGAAGTCGGCTCATGCTGCTGAGAAGAGAAGTGATTTCCGTTTTTCTGTTCCTGTCTTTTACGTTGCGAAGGTCGAAGGCAACAGAAATGCCTTTTTATTGGCTTCACGGGATTTTTTCTGTGCACTTTTAATACTGAATTCATTGTCATCTACCATAATAACTTGATCAAGTTCCCTCCAAAGCATAATCCTCTCCCCTTTTCATCAAAGTAAGTCTTGGTCTTCGTCGCCTTTAAAGTTTCTAAAGATTTAAACAATTTAGTTTGTATGTAAATTATATAGTATAAATTCACTTTTGTGCGAAAAATTCCTATATTTTTGGGAATTGTTTATACTCTTTCCTAAATTGGCCAAATTATTACAAATAACTATTAGAATTAAGAATGGGATACGGTGGAGGATACGGCTGGTATCCTTCCCTTAACGGTGTCACGAACTCAAATAAGGGTAGGAAAACTTCAGTATCCTTCCCTTATTAATCCACATTAGCTATTTAAGGGCAGGTAACAACCGGTATCCTTCCCTTAACTGAGGGACGAATTTAAATAAGGGGAGGAAAACTCCAATTTCCTTCCCTTATTCATCCACAACAACTATTTAAG
>JAJOJL010000057.1 GCA_021208645.1 Bacillus sp. (in: firmicutes)
AAATCAGCACATCCTACCTCCGTTTAAAACGCAAATAAACGGAGGTTGCTCCTAAAATCTACGCCATACCTCCGTTTAAACCACAAAAACCCAAGTAGCATTTACAAAAAAACCACACACCTACTTCGGTAAAACCCAAAACAACAAATAACACGTATCAATCACCTGATTAATTTTCCCAAACTATGATGATTAAAATTTTCCTTTTTACATACCCTAAAGCTATGATGTTCACTGAGATATTATTTACAGTTCTTATTTTAATATGGGGA
Source organism: Bacillus sp. (in: firmicutes) (assembly GCA_021208645.1). Classification (GTDB taxonomy): domain Bacteria; phylum Bacillota; class Bacilli; order Bacillales; family Salisediminibacteriaceae; genus Evansella. The sequence goes on from JAJOJL010000057.1 coordinate 273, forward strand.
TTGGAATGGTTTGTCTATATTGAATCAGGTAAAACGAGGAAGGAGGAAAATAGAAAAGCGTTTTTAATTAAGGGATTAGTCGCATGCATGCTCCTATGTGCTGCGTTTGCTAGCGTCATGCTCCATCAACTGGCAGAGGCAACGACTGTGACAGCAAAATATACTGGCTTAGTATTTATTGCTCAAGGTCTACTGATTCGTTATTGGACATACTTTCTAACCAAGCCTTACTTTAGTAGGACAATTGTTGCAATGGAAAATAGACCATTGTTTAGCCATGGGCCGTTCCGATTCACACGCCACCCTTTTCATACGGGGTTCTTTTTTTATTGCCCTTGGCATTTGTCTATTTCTCAGCAGCCATTGGTTGTCCATCCTGTTTACCTTTATTTTTGTTGGTAGCGCCCTTCATTACCGAATGTCTTTAGAAGAAACGGTTTATACTGAAAAATACGGAGATATTTATACGTATTGGTGTCGCCATCGTTGTAGAATATTGCCGTTTATTTATTAGAGGGAGTTTGTTTTTCCAACTAAAACTCCCTCTCATCATTACATTTCTGCAGACTGAAGTACCTCCACCCTAGACTCTAATTCCTTAATAAATGCCACTTTATTTTCGGGAGAGACTAAAATTTTTTCAAATTTTCGTCCAAGGAGCACCCCTTGTGATATGGAAGTAGAAAAAACATATAGAGTAGGGTACTCTTTTGTACTACCTGCCACTTCGCCAAAGGTCATCCAATAATGCCGTGAAACGGTGTGAACCCCTTTTAACTTCTGTAATTTTTTCTGCAATGGTTCCACACTTAAGATCGTCTTATAAGGAATTACAAACTGTTTTTTTTCCATAAAACATAATAACTATCGCATCATCCTCAAAAACATAGGTTAATTCAGCAGAATCGTCTTTTTTGAAATTATGTGGTAATGGTGGTTTATAAAAAAAATAAACAAACAGTGCTGCAATATAAAGATGATAATAAAACGCTAGGTGAAAGACGGTTCCTGGGTTAAGAATGCCATAGATCGTTAATAAAATAATGGATAAAATACATGTGTAAAAAAATAGAGTAACGTATATGTGGTATTTACGAAGTTTTCCCGCTAGCCTATCACTTGGGATAGCATTAAATATTTTTATGTCCATCTCAATCTCCCTTCCCTTTTCTTCTATACTATTATACATTAATTGGAAAACACTTTCATTACTAGAAAAGCCTTTATGGGTTAATGGATGGTATTGAATTTTAAAGTTGTTGAGTTCCTGAGGGGAAAATCAACAGCTATACACTAACATATAACCATAAAAAAAAATTAACCTCCTCATCCTTAAAATGAGAAGGTAATTCATTAACAATCTATGTCTCTACCTATCTAGCGCTTCCGCCGTGCTTTTGAAATGGAGCACCAAATTCATCCACCACTTCAATGACATTGGTTAATTTGTCTGCGTCAACTGCAATGACTACAGTCGGATTCGTAAATGCTTGAGTAACCATAGCGTCAGGGGCTGGAGACTTTTCTCTCACCTTAATAACTGTCCGTCCCTCTTCATTCACTACACTTAAAACCTCAATTGTGTATCCTCCCGTATTTTTTAGTCCAGAAGAAAATACGATGATATCTTCTGCACCATTAGAGAAAATCCTCCAATCCCGAATATCTGTATTCTGTAGAGACATGACATATTGATAGGCATCTTCATTCTTTGAAGCAAGATCACCACCAGATATTACCCTGAATGAAACATTTCCTCTAATCACTTCGTTTTCCTCCGTTTCTCCGTTGCCGTCATTTTTATCCTTATCATCTTGCTCGTCCTCTTGTTCCTCTTCACTTAATACTTTTTTCGGCGGGGCCTCTTCCTTTTCTTCTTCTACTTCCACTGTTTCTTCTTCCGTCTCGTGTCTACTAAATACTACTTCCCCATCTTTCCGCTCCACACCACTCTTTAACTGTTCATTCAACAGCTTAACTAAATTACTGCCATCAAATTCCCTTTCGTTTGTAAGTGCTGTCTCTGAGGTGCCGCACCCAATGGATAGAACCGAGATTACCATTAAAGTAAGTAATAAAGAAATCATTTTACTGAAAGTCATCGCTTCTCCCTCCTTTGCCCAAAAGCAATATTGAACCTTGTAATCGTTTTTTACATGAGATTTCGTTTACCTTCCCCATGCCAATGGCCCTCCTCCCCTTTACTGCAAAAATAAGCACCAGAAGGAGTCAACCATATTCTTTAACCTAGCTCTAAAAAAAGACCAGACCCTCTTTATAAGATAATTCTTTGGGCCTTAAGATTTTAAGGGGGTCAAGGAATATATACTTACTCTGAGTAGTCTAGTCTCTAAGCAGTCGTTATTTAATTATATTTACGAAGGTCTTTTTTAAGAACCCGCTATATCGGCGATCAATTAAATGACTTTCTACTTGCTTCATCGTATCTAAGGATACACCGATGGCGATGAGCAACCCTGTACCACCAATTTGAACGGCAGGTGGAAGCCCCATTGCTGCAGATGCGATTAATGGCATTACAGCTACTGTTGCAATAAAGAGTGAGCCCACGAACGTTAAACGATACAATGTGCGTGTAATATATTGCTGCGTTGTTTTTCCAGGGCGAATTCCTGGGATAAAACCATTTTGTTTACGTAAGTTCTCTGCCATTTGTTCCGGATTAATTTGGACAAATGTATAGAAATAAGAGAACGCGATGATTAATGCTGCATAAAATACCATCCCAGCTGGATTCTGTAAGTCAAACACACGAATGACCCACGCTGCCACCGAATTTTCTGCACCGAAAATACCTGCTACTGTTTGTGGCATAAAGAATAATGCCGATGCGAAAATTACTGGAATAACCCCTGCTGCGTTAACTTTTAACGGAAGATGTGTAGACTGACCACCAGTTTTACGACCACCAACAGCGAGTTTCTTCGCATACTGTACTGGAATCTTTCGAACTGCCTGATGGACATAAATAATTCCAACAATGATGATTAGAATTGCTAGTAATATGAGTGAAATAGTTACGATATTTAAGAATAATTGATCGCCAGCATCAGCGATATAAGTAGAATACAATTGATTTGCACCAGTAGGGAATCCTGCAACGATACCCGCCATGATGATGATGGATATACCGTTTCCAATTCCTTTAGCTGTAATTTGCTCCCCTAACCACATTAAGAAAGCAGTACCTGCTGTTAAAACAATGGCAATTAATAGGAACGTAGTCCATGTTGGATTTGGAACAAGTCCTGGCATAATGTTGTTAAATCCGATGGATAAAGCCAACGCTTGGAAAAACGCGATCCCGATCGTTCCATAACGAGTAACTTGTGCCAGTTTCTTACGTCCAATTTCCCCTTCTTTGGACCACTCGGCAAATTTAGGGACAACATCCATTCTTAAAAGTTGTACGATGATCGATGCAGTAATATACGGCATGATCCCAGTTGCAAAGACAGAAAATCTTTCTAATGCTCCTCCACCAAATGTATCTAAAAATCCAAAGGCCGCTAGCCCATCGAAATTAAGTACATCTGCATTAACCCCAGGCGCTGGGATATGAGCTCCGATACGGAAGACGACCAGCATTAATAATGTGAAAATAATCTTGTTGCGCAGATCTCCCACGCGAATAATGTTACGGAGTGTTCCAAACATGTGCAGCACCTCTACCTTTTAATATACGACCTCTATTATTCTGTAATGGTCTTTTTAATAGAATATCACAAAATCACAAAAGGTTAAGATGAATTTTCAAAAAAAATTGAAACCCTTGATAACTTTTTTGTTAAAAAACTCCATTTCTTAACGAGAATAATGTCAGATTTTCTGCGGTTTCTCTCTCAAATTTATGTAGGGGCAATAAGAATGGTAGTTTTTGTGAAAAATAAGGTTTTACACAAATGGATCTTATTGTAAAAAATAGATAGAGGTTTCACCTGCTTTCACAAGTTAGCCCCTATCCCATAAAACCCTTTCATATTAATAGGTTGCTCGCAATGCTTCAAACTTTTACAAAGTTGAAACCTCAGTATTCCTTCCAGCAGTATTTAAGGTAAAATTACTTTGATTAGTAAGGACACGATAAAGACTAAAGTTTACTCTACTTCTTACTTCATCCACTTTTTTTTGTCGTTATATAGGCCATAAGACCTGTTTTTTCTCCCGTTTCTACGATTAGTACGTTGGCAACAAGTGTAGAAACTAGATTAATCACATCCTTATCCCCCGTTATAAACCATAAACCACCGTCTATTCCTTCCTCCCCTTCATCTATATTTTCATTATCTAAAAATGTCGTTGTGGAAGAGGAGGGAGATTCATGGGTTTTCAATAATACATTTACAACATCCTCCACTACGGCACTTGCTGTTGGGTACTTCCCCGCCCCTTGACCTTGAAGGAGCACGGAGCCTACAATGCTACCTTCAATATGAATGCCATTGTCTACCCCTTCCACTCCGTACAAAGGGTGATCTTCAAGGACGAGGCAAGGTTCCACTGATGCACGAACAACTTCCCTCTCCTTCTTTAATGAAGCTACATGTTTAATGCGCCCCTTTAACCGATTGGCAAGGGAGATATCCTCTACCGTTACATGACGAATGCCCTTCGGTTTTTCAACATCCCATGACGGTTTTTTGCCGTATAGCCAACGACTTAGAATGGTTGCCTTAAAATAAGCGTCCCAGCCATCTACATCTTTATCAGGAACTGCCTCCGCATAGCCTTTTTCCTGGGCTTCTATAAGGGCATCTTGAAAAGTTGCTCCCTCCTCACGCATTTTCGTCAGCATATAATTGGATGTACCGTTAACAATCCCCTCTAAGCGCTGGACTGTATTTGTTTTCAATCCATGTCGCAATGTATTAAGGAGGGGAATTCCTCCAGCTACAGCCCCTTCGTATAGGAGGCAACAACCACTTTCTGCTGCCAACCTATGAAGTTCTTCCCCTTTTTTTGCAATAAGCTCTTTATTTGCAGAAACAACAGATACCCCTTTCCTCAATAATTGGGAAACATATGGATAGGCTGTTTCTGCATCAGGGGTAGCTTCAACTACCACATCTAGTTTATTATAATTTAGTATTTCTTCGAAGCGATTGGTAACGACCGTACTAGCCTGGACTTCTCTTTTCTTACGGGGATTTTTCACAAGAACAAAAGGGATGTGGATGGCCCTCCCGAGCAATGCTTTTAATTTTGCACCTTTCGTTTGTACGGTACGATAAACGCCTTCACCAACGGTGCCGAAGCCAATGATGGCTAATTGAAAGTCCCTCATACGGCCTTCTCCCCTTCCCTTTCTTTCATTTTTGCAATTTCCCTTTCTTTTAGAAAACGTCTCATTATTTTACCGCTTATTTTCGTTTTCGGCAGTTCATTCACGATTTCCACTTCCCGAGGGGCAGCATGAGCAGCTAGTTTTTCCCTCACAAAAAGGCGGATTTCTTCTGTTAATTCTTTTGATTCTGTATAACCTTCTCGGAGAGTGACAAAGGCTTTTATAATTTGGCCACGAAGTTGGTCTGGTTTCCCAATCACTCCCGCTTCTGCAACAGCAGGGTGTTCAATGAGTTTACTTTCCACCTCAAAAGGGCCCACCTGCTCCCCAGATGTCTTGATTACGTCATCATCACGTCCATTGAAAAACACATAACCTTCTTCATCCTGGTATGCCGTATCACCGGAAATATACCAACCATTATTCGTAAAATAGGAACGGTATTTTTCTTTATTTTTCCATATTTCCTTCATTAGTCCTGGCCATGGTGCCTTAACGGCCAATTTCCCAACAGCCCCCCTTGGTAAAACCTGATTGTTTTCATCTAATATACCTACCTCTATCCCAGGGAAAGGGCGTCCCATAGATCCTGGTTTAATGACCTGTGACGGGAAATTTACGATTAAATGTCCTCCTGTTTCCGTCATCCACCACGTATCATGAATACGTGCTTTAAACGAGTCGTACGCCCAATGAATCACTTTAGGATTCAACGGTTCTCCCACACTTAACAAATGACGTAAAGACGATAAATCATAATCCTTATGAATTTCCCCTTGGCTCATAAGCATCCGGAAAGCGGTCGGTGCACTGTACCAAATCGTGACGCCAAACCTTTCAATCAGTTGATACCATTCCCTCGCATCAAAACGACCTCCATGAATCACAACGGTGGCACGGTTTAGCCAAGGGGCGAACACGCCATACACACTTCCCGTAACCCAACCAGGGTGAGAGGTGCACCAATAAATATCCTCATCGTGAATATCTAGGACCCATTTTCCAGTAATATAATGATGAGAAACGGTACGGTGGGCGTGAAGGACTCCCTTCGGCTTCCCTGTGGAACCGGAAGTATAATGAATGAGCATCCCTGCTTCCTTATGGACCCACACTACAGGTGATTCCTCTTCATCCACCCATTTTGCTTCCTCATGGAGTTCTTCTATTAACCATGTTTTAACAATGGAAGGAATTTCTTTAAAGGGAACTCGTTCTCTCAATGTCCGGTCAGTAATTAAATATTGTGCTTCACAATCTACCATTCGCTCCTTAACAGCTTCCTCCATAAACGCTTCAAACAATGGACCTGCCACAGCTCCCACTTTTATGGCTGCCAAAATCGTAAAATAACAATCAGGAGACTTAGGCAAAAATATAAACACCCGGTCACCAGGTCTTACTCCATTTTTAACCAAGACATGTGCGTAGCGGTCTGTAATCTCTTTTACTTCTGAAAAACTATATTTCTCTTCTAAATCACCGTCTGCTGTAAAGAGTAATGCTGTTTTTTCCCCGAATCCATCCTCTACATGACGATCAATACATTCATAGGCTGCGTTCCAGTTACCTAAAGGAGCCTGCCCTAACTCTTCCAATGCATCATCCCAGTTAAAAGAATTTACAACTGCTTCATAATTTTCTAGATGATGTTTTCTATAATTCAAAGGCTGTATAATTGTCTTTTCTTTTATTGCAGTCATGGCCTCTATGCCTCCCGAATAAGTGCTTCCTTTCCCAATTCAAGTGCTTTTAAAATTCTTTCCTTCAGCTTTACTAGTTCTATATCTGATTTAGATCGTGGCTTTGCTTTTTTAATTTTTATATTGTCAAAAACTTCTCCAGGTTGCCCCTTTAAAATAACGATCCGGTCACATAAATAAAGGGCTTCATCAATATCATGAGTTACAATGACCATGGTCGGTTTGTAACTGTGCCATAAATCAAGAAGCATATCCTGCAGTTGAAGCTTCGTAAATGCATCTAAAGCACTGAATGGTTCATCTAACAGTAGCGTAGTAGGTTCCGTTACTAACGCTCTGGCAATCGCCGTTCGCTGGGCCATTCCTCCTGACAGTTGTTTCGGATAATAGTGTTCAAACCCTTCAAGACCAACCTGCTTTAGGAGCGTTCGTGCCTTTCGTTCCTTTTCCTTTTTTGTCGCATCTAAACCAAAATAGACATTTTCAAGGACGGTCAGCCAAGGCATGAGACGTGCCTCTTGAAAAATTATCCCTAAATCTTTATTGACTGATTGGGTTTTCTTCCCGTTGACTTTAATGGTTCCTTCATAATTTGTATCAAGACCGGATATGGCGCGAAGTACGGTACTCTTTCCACAGCCACTCGTGCCGAGAAGGCCGATGATTTCCCCTTTTTCTGCCTCGAAGGAGACATTTCTAACGGCCGCATCTCCTGAAAAACTTCGGCTGATCTTCTCTACTGATAAACTCATACCATCTGCCTCCTTTTATTTTCCATGGGCTTTTTCCATGCTATCCTGCCAATGTAAAGCCTTATCCTGACATTTTTTCAAAACAGAATCCGTTAATTTCCCTAAAATGGCAAATAAAATAATACTGGCAATAATGACTGCCGGACGGGACATATTTTGGCCGAACACCAGTAAAAATCCAAGTCCTTGACTCGCTCCCATCAGTCAGCGGCAACAACGAACATCCACCCTAACCCTAAACCGCTTCTTAATCCGATGAAAAATGATGGCAACGAGGCAGGCAAAATGATTCTTTTTACTAACTGGAAGCTAGATAATCCATAAGCCTTCCCTACTTCAATTAGCTTTCTGTCCACAGACTGAATTCCACCTGTGATGTTTAAATACACAGGGAAAAACACACCAACTGCTATCAACGTAACCTTTGAAACTTCTCCTATCCCTAACCAGAGGAGAAACAATGGGACCCATGCCAAGGATGGGATGGCCCGGAATGCTTGAATGGTCGGGTCAAAAATTGTCTCCGCTTTTCTAGACATTCCGACGAATGACCCTAATAGGACGGCTGCCAAGGTGCCCCATAGGAACCCCCAAAATACTCGGTATAACGTAATTCCTGTGTGGGTCCATAGGGATCCGTCTGTGGCCATGCTCCAAATGGTTTGCAGTATTATTGTAGGAGCCGGAAGTTGGTGTGGGGCAACGTAGTTAAACCTTGCCGCCACCTCCCAGATAATGATCAGTGTTACTGGTAAGAGCAGGGACAGAGCGAGGTTACCCCAAGGGAATTTTGCTCTGTCTGCTTTCTTTACAACTGTTTGTTTTTGAAACCAAGCTGCCTTTTCTGCACCTTGGTGCCCTTGGGATATGGCCATGGTTTAATTCCTCCTTTTTCAACTTAAGTTGGTTGTCTTTGTGGGGACTGACGGGTTTGGTGGTTTTTGGATTCACGTGTCTGTCTTTGTGTCGGAGCTTCGGACACGTTGCGTGGTTTTTCCGCTTCACCTGTCTGTTCCTACCCTTGCTTCGGACACGTCAGCTGATTTTTCATCTCCACCTGTCCGTTCCTACCCTTGCTACGGACACGTCACGATGTTTTCCA